>NZ_KI273144.1:0-46568 GCF_000469585.1 Chrysiogenes arsenatis DSM 11915 | reverse complement strand
TGAGCTTCACTCAAAAGGCAGAGTACGGGCTGAATGGAGTCAATAATGAAACGAAATATTCTTGCAGCGCTTCTTGTCGGGTTGTCATGCCTTGCTTTCGTGTTTCCGACACACCTGATGGCGCAAGGGGCGCATACGATAGAGGCGGATGAAGTTCGCGCGCACCTAGAAAGTGGTGATTCGGTATTTCGCGGCAACGTGGTCGTTGTGGCTCCGGAGTACACGATTCATGCGCACGAGCTCGTGGTTCGTTTTGCTACCGCCGGAAAGCAGCGCTCCATTCAGAAAATGGAAGCGAGCGGTGATGTTCGGCTCGCGTATGGCGATAAACAAGGATTTGGCGAGCGGTTGGAATATAACGCGGCCACCGCAACGTTTGTACTGCAAAACAACGCACGATTGGTTGATGCGCAGGGAACTATTGCTGCACCGATGATCCGCGTGAATCAGCAAACGCAAGAGATACACATTGAATCCACGCCCACGCAGCGTGTACGTCTGACATTCGAAGGGCAGCGCTGATACTATGTTACAGGCTACCGCTCTTTGTAAGCAGTATGGAGGACGAAAAGTGGTCGATGCGGTTGATTTTTCGGTCAATGCATCTGAAATTGTCGCGTTGCTCGGCCCGAATGGTGCCGGAAAAACGACGACGTTTTATATGACCGTCGGCCTGATCCCGCATGACAGTGGCACTATTATGCTTGATGATGTCGATATCAGCCAGTATCCCATGTACCGCCGTGGGCGAATGGGGTTGGCGTACCTTCCGCAAGAAGCAAGTATCTTCCGTAAGCTTTCCGTGGAGCAAAATATTCTGGCTATTTTAGAGCAACGCCCAGAGCTGGGGCGTGTGGGTCGAGTGCGCGAGTTAGAGTCTTTGCTTGATGAATTTCAAATCCGCCATATCCGTACCTTGCCAGGGTATGTCTTGAGTGGAGGCGAGCGACGGCGCACGGAGATTGCGCGAGCATTAGCGCAGAATCCTCGCATTATTTTGCTGGACGAGCCGTTTGCCGGAGTTGATCCGATTGCGGTCGAAGAAATCAAGGGGATTATCGGACGACTCAAAGCCCGTGGCGTGTCGGTCTTGATTACCGATCATAATGTTCGCGAGACACTGAGTATTTGTGATCGAGCGTATATTCTTTCGGAAGGGAAGATTCTGGCGCAGGGAAATCCTGCTGAAATCGAAAGTTCACCACAGGTTCGTTCTTCTTACCTTGGGGAAAACTACCGGGGGGCACAGTGAGAACCGGAATGGTGCTGGGCACTTCCCAGCAAATGAGTCAATCACTGGTGATGACGCCAGCCTTGCAGCAGGCGATAAAACTGTTGCAGCTTTCGCGTATTGAGCTTGAGGAGCAAATTCAGGCGGAGCTTCAAGAGAATCCCGTGTTAGAGTTAGTTGAAGAAGCTGGTAGTGCACCGCAGTCGGTCGAAGAAGGGCAATCACAGCCTGATGAAGTGCCGGTTCCGGTGAGCGAAGCGCAAGCGGAACAGCAAGCAGAACAGCAAGATTTTGAAAATTATCTCAACAAATATGAGCCAGAATCGTATGAGCCGGGTATGTTTGATCTTGGCGAAGAGTACGAAGCGCCCATCCGGCAGCGCGGTTCGCTGGTGCAGTCGTTGCTGGGCCAAATTGGCGAATTGTGCATTTCTCGTGAAGAACAAGTCGCCGCGGAAATGCTCGTGCAGAACCTTGATGATGACGGGTATTTGCGCACGCCGTTAGCGGAACTCACCAATGAAGACTTTTCGGAAGCATTTTTAGAAGAGGTGCTGGTCGATATTGTGCAAGATCTCGATCCACTTGGGATTGGTAGTCGCACGCTGGGTGAGTTTCTGCTCGTGCAAATCAATACGATGAAGCGCTCAGAACTGACGGTTCCCTATCCCCTTGTCAAAGGGATCATTGATCGCTATCTGGGCGAATTGGATAAAAAAGGGATTAAGAAAATTGCGCGCATCTTGCGGTATTCGGAAGAACAGGTTTTGCAGGCAATTCTGTTTCTCAAGGAACTTGAGCCATCGCCAGCGGGTGGTGATGAGCCAGAATACAACCCGACGGTGATTCCTGATATTTACTACGTGAAAAATCAAAAGGGAAAATTTGAAGTTATTCTCAATGATGACGGAATTCCGCGTCTTGGTATTAATCAGGAATACGTAAAGCTGGCCAAAAATGGCAATCGGGATACCTATAACTACGTAGAAAAAAAATATCAGGCGGCGAAGTGGTTTGTCAGGAGTATTGAGCAGCGGCAACGGACGATTTTTCGTGTTGGAGAAAGCATTCTGAAATTTCAACACAAGTTCTTTGAATATGGAGTGGGGCATTTGCAGGGGCTCAATCTGCGCGACGTGGCGGACGATATCGGTGTGCACGAGTCGACGGTAAGTCGGGTAACCAGCAATAAATACGCACACACTCCATTTGGAATTTACGAGTTGAAGTTTTTCTTTGGCAGTGGTATCAAAGGTGGTTCGCTTTCAGTCGAAGTGCTGAAAGCTCGGTTTAAGGAGCTCATTGACGGAGAAGACCCGAAAAAACCACTGACAGATGATGATCTGGTGGAAAAGCTTAGGGCAGAAGGTTACGAAATCGCTCGCCGTACAGCGACGAAATACCGAGCCGATATGAATATCCCGACAGCGTCAGCTCGCAAAAACCGCTTATAACGAATGCCCTTTTCGAAAAAAGGGTTCTCGCGCATAGCGATATCTTATTGGAGGTACTCTCATGAACATTCAAGTAACTGGAAGACACGTAGAACTGACTGAGCCTTTGAAGCAGTATGCCGAAAGCAAAATTGGAAAGCTTGGCAAGTATTTCGACACCGCAATTGATGCTCATATTGTTTTGTCGGTAGAAAAACATCGCCACAGAGCCGATGTGAATATCCTTGTGAATGGATTGAATATCAGCGCCGACAGCGTTACGCATGATCTGTATGCTTCCATCGACACCGTTTTGGACAAGGTTGAGCGTCAGGTTCGTCGCTACAAAGAGAAAATCAAAAGCCATCAGCCGCGCCAGTCTCAGCAGGAAGCAAGCTACAGCATGAACGTCATCGATGCGGATGCCTTTGATGACGTTGCTGCGTCTGAAGCTGCCGATAAAAAGCCGGAAATCATCAAGAGCGGGAGTTTTAAAATCAAGCCGATGAATATTGATGAGGCGGCGATGCAGATGAATTTGATCAATAACGATTTCTTGGTGTTCCGTAACGCGGAAACAAATCAGGTAAACGTTATTTATGTTCGTAAAGATGGAAACTACGGGCTGGTTGAGCCAGAAAACGTCTAAGGAATCATGCAGATAACAGATTATCTTCGTACAGACAACATAGCTATTCTAACGCCGGCGCCTGCAACTGCGNTTTTTGCGGCTGGTAGCGGATCATTTGGCTGGTGAAATATCTGCCGATACGATTTTTGCCCACCTCACCGAACGGGAGCGATTAGGCAGCACTGCCATCGCTCCTGATGTTGCTATCCCGCACTGCAAAATTCCTGGGCTGCAATCGGCATCTCTGGCGCTCTTCCTTGTGCCCGAGGGGGTTGACTTCGGTGCTGCCGAAGGGAAGCGCACGCATCTCTTCTTTGTTATCATCAGCCCAGAAAATGGTGTCAGTGAACATTTACAAATACTCGCCAAGATATCGCGGCTCCTCAAAGCGACTCCCTTTGTCGCTGGAGCTTTGTCGGTTACAAGTGTGGCTGAGTTGCAGTCGCTTTTAGGAAAACATCAATAATTTGCTTTTTTTGAAAAATATGGTTGACACGTCGGGTTCGCTTTGTTAGTATCCCGCCTCGTTGAAGAGAGAGCCCTCTGGGGTGTAACTCTAGACGCCACTTGGTCCCGTTCGTCTAGACGGCCTAGGACACCGCCCTTTCACGGCGGCGACAGGGGTTCGAATCCCCTACGGGATGCCAAATATGGGTGGTTAGCTCAGCTGGGAGAGCATCGGCCTTACAAGCCGAGGGTCGCAGGTTCGATCCCTGCACCACCCACCATTGAAAAAATGCGGGGGCGTAGTTAAGTCGGTTATAACGCCGGCCTGTCACGCCGGAGGCCGCGGGTTCGAGTCCCGTCGCTCCCGCCATTTTTTTTGTCTAAAATCTGAAGGGATCCCTTAGCTCAGTTGGTAGAGCATCTGACTTTTAATCAGAGGGTCGATGGTTCGAGCCCATCAGGGATCACCACTCATGCAGCCATTGAGCCACCAGTTACTCTGGTGGCTTTTTAGCATTTTCCGTCAAAGAATAAAAAGGCGAAGAGCTTACCGCTCTTCTGGGAGATGCGAGATGCGTGGAGAATTTGCCTTGATCGAGGCTCTGGCTCAGGCTGTCGCCCCATCGACACAGTCGCCATTTGTGCGCTGCGGCATTGGCGATGATGCGGCGTGGCTATCGGCGCTCCAAAATCCCATCATATCCACCGACGCGCACTACGAGAATGTCCATTTTCGTCGCGACTGGCAAAGCGGTGTTCAGGTAGGCTTTAAAGCGGTTCAGGCGTGTTTGAGTGATTTGGCGGCTTCTTTGAGCGAGCCGCGCGCGTTGTTTGTGAATCTTTCCATCCCAGCAACTTTTCCCGATGAATTTCTCCTTGAGCTGTATGCTGGCATAGGCGAAGCGTTGCGCGAAACGCCAGCGGTATTGGCCGGCGGGAATGTAACGCGCTCTCTGGGCGGTCTTGGGATTGATCTTTTTGCGATTGGCGAAGGGAATGGGGCGATGCCGCAGCGCGGATATGCTCGTGTTGGCGATATCGTTTGCATGACAGGATTTCCGGGGTTGGCCGCTGCTGGGCTTGATGCATTGCAAAACAATCGTAGTGAGCCGGGGGCGCTTCGGACGGCTTTCCTGCGACCGCATGCCCGCTTTGACGCAGCGCGTGTACTCGCTCGTCACGCTGTCGGCGCGCTAATGGATGTGAGCGATGGGTTAGCGGGAGACGCGGCGAAGATTGCGGTAGCTTCGCGGGTTACGATTGCGGCGTCGCTTGACGGTACGCATATCCACCCTGAGTTGGGCGCATATTGTGCGCAATGGAATTTAGATCCTTTCGAGTTTATGTGTCGTGGCGGGGAAGAGTATGAGTTACTTTTCACGTGTGCACCTGATGTGCTTCACGCGTTACGCAAAGAGCTTGATCTGGTGTTGGTTGTTGGAAACGTCGTTGCGCAAGGTACGACTCCTGTGACTGGTGTGCGGGGCAATTCCTTTGATCATCGCGCATAGCTATTTGTCTTTTTGCGTTTTCCTGTGCTATAGTCCGTCATCTTTTTTCCAAGGGGGAGCTATGTCACGACGCTGGAGTTTGAGCCTTCTGGTAACATGTATTGTGTTGATAGGGACAATTTTTTTCCCACTCGCCGCTACGGCGAAGAGCGATCCTACCGCAGCATGGAAGCCATCATTTGACCCAAGCGGAGCCAAGTACACGTACATCCTTTCAAACATTTCGCACCCTGCCATTGAAGGGGTTGGCGTTGGTTATCGCATTCGCGACAAAGTGTGGGAGCGGACGAACGGCCAATTATTCGTAGATTTCCGCCCGCTTGCGCAACTTGGCGGCGAGCGCGATGTTATCAGTAAGTTGCGTATGGGTGCTGTCCATGGCATGCTCTCTTCCTCGGTTGCTGCGGCCAACGTTGCGGAAAAACTCGGGATTGTGAACCTCCCGTATGTCGTTGATACCTTTCAAAAGCTCGAACAGTTCCGCGCTGACGAACAACTTTTTAATGAATTTCGCGAAAGTCCACGCCCGCAAGGGGTAATAGCGGTAGATATTACCAGTTACGGCACGTATGGCTGGGCGACTAAAACGCCAGTGCGTACCCTTGAAGATGCGAAAAAAGTAAACTTCCGTATTGCTGAAGCACCTGTCAATATTGATATCTATAAAAGCTGGGGCATGAAGTTTACTGTTATGCCATGGCCAGATGTTCCGCAAGCGCTGCAAACGGGTGTCATTGATGGGCTTGATCACACGCCAACTGTTTCCAATATCACAGGAAAGTTCGAAGTTGCGAAATACTTTACCGAAGTGAATTATGCGCAAGGGTTGTTTGTCCATTTGATCAATCAGCGCTGGCTCAATAGTTTGCCGGAAGAGATCCGTCAAGCGCTGTTAGATGTTATCGCGGAAGAAAGTGCTCTCTCGCGCGAACTCGCTCGGGTTCAGCATGAAAAGCAAATTGAGGACGCCAAAGCGAAAGGGGTTGAGTTTATCTCGCTGAGCGATGCCGACCGTCAGACTTTGATTGATCTCGCTGCGCCTGTCTATCAGGCATGGGGCGAGAAAATCGGCGCGGAATACCTGCAAAAAGTGAGAGCAACATTACGGTAAAAAATCCCGATTTCGGGTATTGATCGTTCGGCTGGAGGGTAACACTCTCCAGCCGTTTTTATGATGGAGTGCGGCGATATGAAAAGGATTTTCCGGCGGGTTGATCGATGGTTAGGGCATATAGAAGATTGGTCACTCTTCACGGCGGTTGTGCTGGCACTAGTAGCCGCAATGGTCAATATTGTGTTGCGTAAAACGACCAGTTACAGTCTGTATTGGTCAGACGAAGTTGTACGCAAGGTGATCTTTTTCACGACTTTCATGGGAGCCAGTGCCGCTATCCGTCGCCGCTCGTTAATCCGTATCGACGCATTTCCGCAGCTCTTTCCACTCTTTGAAAAGCCACTCACTATTCTGAGTCATGTGAGCGTTATGGTGTTCGCCGCAGTTATGACATGGCTGGGCTATGGTATGGCGCAAATTACCTACCGTGATGCTTTTGCCAAGACGTCCACTTTGCAAATTCCAGAATGGTATTTTTATGCGGTATTGCCGCTTGTTGGCGTCATGATGTTTGTGCGGACAACCATGCAGCTGATCGAAGAATGGAATAATGCGTCACCACAAACTGATGGTGACGACAAACAGACGGAAGAGGGGCGCTAACGCATGGAAACCTCTTATCTGATGATTATTGCGCTCCTTCTTGGCGGACTCGCAGCAACCGTGCCGGTTTTTATTGTGCTGTTTGCGATTGGCCTGATTGGATTGGTATTTTTTACCGGTATTGATCCGATGATTACTGTCGAAGTGCTGTATCGCAGCATGGATCGCTTCTCGCTGATCGTAGTGTTGTTCTTTGTCCTGTGTGGCAACATTATGACGACGGGCACAATTGTCGAAAAATTAATTAAAACCGCCAATGTTCTGGTTGGTTTTCTGCCGGGTGGCCTTGCGATGGCGGGTGTGCTGGCGTGTGGGTTTTTTGGTGCCATTTCCGGCTCCACGGTTGCAACGGTTGTGGCTATCGGCGGATTTATGATTCCCGCTTTACTTGAACATCGCTATCCAGAACGCTTTACGGTGGGCATTATGACCACTGCCCCCATCCTTGGCGTCGTTATTCCCCCATCAATTTCCATGATTCTCTATGCGATGGTGACGAATGTACCGCTGGAAACATTCTTTTTGACTGGATTCATTCCCGGCATTTTGATTATGGCCGCGATGTCACTGTACGCGTGGTGGTACTGTCGCCAGCAGCCGGAAATTATCACGATGCCTAAGCCGACGCTGCCGCAAGTGTTGGCAACATTTCGCGAGAGTTTCTGGGCGCTGATGCTCCCCGTGTTGATTTTCGGTGGTATTTATTCGGGAACGTTTACCGCAAATGAAGCAGCCGTGGTCGCCTGTTTCTACGCCTTTTTTGTCGAAATTGTGATTCACCGTGATATGCGGCTCGCCGAAGTGAAAAAAGTCATTGTTTCTTCCGCCGTGACGTCGGCCACACTGCTGATTATTGTCGCCGGTGCGTCGGTGTTTGGTGAATATCTTACCTTTGAGCAGATTCCCGGAAAAATTACCAATGCCGTGGTTGACCATATTCAGGCGCAGTGGCTCTTTTTGCTGGCAACCGGCATCTTGCTGCTGGTCATTGGCATGTTTATGGATATTATTTCGGCTACGATTATTCTGACGCCGATTCTTTACCCGATGCTACACCGCTTTGGCATCGACCCCATGCACTTTGGTCTGCTCATGACCGTCAACCTTGGAATAGGCTACGCGACACCCCCGCTCGGGGTGAGTTTGTATATTGCCGGTGCGGTGGCCAATCGCAATATTCTATATGTGACGCGAGCCGTTATGCCGTTTTTGCTGATTCAGGTTGGCGTCCTTGCGCTGCTCACGTTTTGGCCAGATCTTGTTCTTTGGCTACCACGTTGGCTGGCAGATTACGGCGGATAAAAGGAGCGTATGATGAAAGATGTCAAAATATTGGTTCCGGTGGATAATTCAGATACCGCACGGCGCACTATCAGTATGATTCTGGCGCAAAAGCACCACTTTCCCGACACGCTCACCCTTGTTTACGTCATTAATATGGAAAAACTCACGTATCGGATGATTCCCGACTTTCAGGTCGATATGATTCGCGAACATGCGCGCAAATCAGGCGAGATCCTGCTGAAAAGCTATGCTGATATCCTCAGCCGCAGCGGGATTACTGCCGAGATGCGCCTCGAGTTCGGCTCGCCGCGCGAAAAAATCTGCCAGATTGCCAACGAAGAAGGGTTTCAGATGGTTATTATTGGCCGTCATGGCGGCAGCGAGGTGGGCGATGTCTTGTTTGGCTCAGTCGCCAATTATGTCTTTCATCATGTGAAATGCCCGGTTATGTTGTTCTAGAAAGAGACGCGCATGTTTGATTTTGACAATACTTATGCTGGTCTGCCTAAGCGTTTTGCTTGCATTGTTCGGCCGGCGCGGGCAAGTAATCCCCAGTGGATACACTTCAATAGCGGACTTGCGCGTGAGCTGGGTCTTGACGTGCCAGCCTTGCAGTCCCACGAAGGGTTGCAGGTTTTTTCGGGAAATATTGTTCCAGACGGTGCTTGTATGCTTGCGCAGGCCTACGCAGGACACCAGTTTGGTCATTTTGTGCCACAGCTGGGCGATGGTCGGGCGGTTTTGTTGGGTGAAATCATCGACCGCAATGGTCTTCGCCGGGATATTCAGCTCAAAGGTTCCGGCATGACACCGTTTTCGCGTCGTGGCGATGGCCTTGCTCCTCTGGGGGCGGTGATACGCGAATATATCGTCAGCGAGGCAATGTTTGCCCTTGGTATTCCAACGACACGTTCGTTAGCTGCTGTGACTACTGGCGAAAAGGTTTTTCGGGAGCAACCCCTTGCTGGTGCAGTGCTAGCACGCGTGGCAGCAAGTCATATCCGCGTGGGGACATTCGAATATTTTGCCGCCCGTAACGACACCGAAGCGTTGCGTTTGTTGGTTGATTATACCCTCAAACGCCATTATCCCGCTGAAGAGTTTGCGGGAAACGCTGCTTTGGCGTTGCTGGATAAAACAATTGAAAGGCAAGCTCGCCTGCTTGCGCAGTGGATGCTGGTTGGTTTTATTCATGGCGTCATGAATACCGATAATATGGCAATTTCAGGCGAGACCATCGACTACGGACCATGCGCTTTTATAGATACCTATGATCCAGACGCGGTCTTTAGCTCCATTGATCACTCTGGCCGTTACGCGTACTGCAATCAACCGACAATAGCGAAATGGAATCTTTCCGTATTGGCAGAGTCGCTATTACCCCTGATAGATGCTGAAACGAAACAGGCACGAGAGAAAGCACGGGCGATGCTTGAAGCGTTCGACCGTCGCTATGCGGCTCATTGGAGTGCCGGCATGCAACGGAAGTTGGGTTTCGGGAACGTCGAAAGTGGCGATGATGAGCTTGGCCGTGCATTTCTGAAAAACATGCATCAACAGCAGTTGGACTACACGAATACGTTTGCCGCGTTGGAGTCATCTCTGGACGGTGCTTCGCTTTTTGCTGCGAGTGATTCGCTGTGGGAGGCGCAGTGGCGGGCACGTGTGGCAAGGCAACCAAGTGGAGCGCGGGCGGCACGCCAGCTGATGCGAGCGGCAAATCCGCGAGTCATTCCGCGCAACCACCAGTTAGAAAGAGCAATTCAATCCGCGTATCGCGGCGACTATTCCGTGATGGAACGCCTGATCACCGTCCTTGCGCAACCCTACCAATTGCTGGCTGAGAATGATGAGTATTCCCGCCCGCCGTGCGAAACGGAACGGGTGCGCCAGACATTCTGTGGAACATAGGTGGTTTGTTGCGCAAGGGAATACCAAAGGTTGCTATGAAACGGGTGCTTTTCTCTCCTTGACACCCGAAAACCGCATCAGTATAGTGCACTGTCAATTTTTTGCATGATTGGATAGCCGTAATGTTTGGAAATCTTCAGGAAAAATTTCAGCATATCTTTAAAGATCTGCGTGGTCAGGGCAAAGTAACTGAGACCAATATTCAGGATGCTCTGCGCGAAGTGCGCGTGGCGCTTTTGGATGCTGACGTTAATTTGAAGGTTGTTAAGCAGTTCATCGCTGATGTGAAAGTCAAGGCGTTGGGGCAGGATGTTCTGGGAAGTTTAACGCCAGGGCAACAATTTATAAAAATTGTCAATAGTGAACTCACCACGCTGATGGGCGAGACCCACACCAAGCTGCGCCTCGTTCCTAATGAACCCACCGTCATTATGATGTGTGGTTTGCAAGGGAGCGGGAAAACCACCACGTGTGGTAAACTGGCCGTCACGCTCAAAAAACAGGGTCGCAAGGTTTTGCTGGTGGGTGCTGATATCTACCGTCCCGCGGCCGTACAACAGCTGATAACGGTTGCGGAACAAGCGGGTGTTGACGTCTACGCTCCCGGAACGAATCAATCGCCCGTCACGATTTGCCGTGATGGGGTAGCACAGGCCAATGCGCGCCAGATCGACGTGGTCATTCTTGACACCGCTGGTCGTCTGCATATTGATACCGAACTGATGGCTGAACTTGCCAATATCCGCGAGAGCTCTAAACCGCACGAAATCCTCTTCGTTGCCGATGCCATGACGGGTCAAGAAGCAGTTAATGTGGCGGCTTCCTTTGACGAGCAACTTGGATTAACTGGGATTATTCTGACGAAAATGGATTCTGATGCGCGCGGCGGTGCGGCACTTTCCATTCGCGCAACGATGGGGAAACCGATCAAATATGTTGGTATGGGGGAGAAGCTTGAGGCGCTTGAGCCGTTCCATCCCGACCGTATCGCCTCGCGTATCCTGGGGATGGGCGATGTCCTGAGCCTGATTGAAAAGGCTGAGGGTGTGTACGACGAAAAGTCGGCGCGCGAGCTCGAAAAAAAGATTCGCAAGAATGAATTCACCTTGGTTGACTTCCGCGAACAAATTTTACAGATAAAAAAACTTGGTCCTCTCGATTCTTTGCTCAAAATGATCCCCGGCATGGGGAGCAAAATGGGCGACATGCAGGTGAGCGACGATCAGTTTAAGCCGGTGATGGCGATCATCGATTCGATGACTCCCGCCGAACGGAATAAACCTGACATGATCGACGCCAATCGTCGCCGCCGCATTGCCAAAGGATCGGGAACGACCGTTCAGGATATCAATAAGCTTCTGAAGCAGTTCGACCAAATGCGCAAGATGATGAAACAGTTCACCGGCGCCGGTGGTGCGAAAAAAGGGAAAGAGATGCAGCGTCGTTTGATGCAGCAGGCGCGACAGGCGAAATTGCCGTTCCGCCGTTAACATTGGCATGAATTTTTTAATAAAATACATTTTTGGAGGCATTAACAGTGGCAGTTAAAATTCGACTCAAGAAACTTGGTTCAAAGAAGCGTCCGTTTTTCCGTATCGTTGCGATGGATGCACGCACTCCGCGTGATGGAGAATCTTTGCAGATTATTGGTACTTACAACCCAATTAAAGACCCGGCCGAACTAGAAATTAACGAAGAGCGGGCACTTTACTGGTTGGGCGTTGGCGCTGAACCGAGCGACACCGCGCGTAATCTTCTTTCTAAGCACGGGATAATGAAAAAATTCCACGAACAAAAGCTCGCGAAATCTGAGTAATTAAAAAAGGCTAACCGCGCATGAAAGAGATGATTGAGTATATTGTAAAAGGGCTTGTCGAGTTTCCTGAGCAAGTAACCGTAACGATGGTCGAAGCCGAACGGACAACCGTCATCGAGCTCGGCGTTGCCCAGAGCGATTTGGGGAAAGTTATCGGCAAGCAAGGGAAAATGGCCAAAGCATTGCGGACAGTTCTGGCTGCCGTAGGGACGAAAGAAGGGAAGCGGATCATCCTTGAAATCGTCGAATGAATTCATTGAAATAGGCAAAATCACTAAAACGAAAGGGCTCAAGGGAGAGTTGCAAATCTACTCTCTCTTTGACGCTCCTGAGCGATTTGAAGGCAGTAAGTTCTTTATCATTGAAGGTGAACGGTTTCCGCTCACTCTGTGTCGTCTGGCAGATGCTGACCGCCTCCGCGTAAAGTTTCGGGGTGTTGATTCAATAGACGCGGCGCAATTGCTGGTTGGCAAAGAAGTCTCTTTGCCGCTTGACGAATTGCCGCGCTACGAAGATGAATACTTTGATTTTGAGTTGACGCGCTTGGAAGTACAGGATACTGCTGGGCAGAAGCTTGGCCGCATTACGCAGGTAGTGCATACCGGTGCGAAAGATGTGTACGAAATAACAGGCGAAGATGGTCATAACTGGATGATTCCGGCGACGCATGACTTTGTGCCGGTGATCGATCTTGAGCGGGGGATTGTGGTGGTGGCACCACTACCCGGTATGATCAATATTGATGATGCCGAATGAGGTTTGATGTTGTCACGCTCTTCCCCGATATGGTGCACACGTGCTTCCGTGAAGGGGTTGTCGGGCGAGCGGTCGAAAAAGGGATTCTCTCCCTGGCGTGTACCAACCCGCGCGACTTTACGCACGACGTTCATCGCACTGTTGACGACACGCTCTACGGTGGTGGCAGTGGGATGTTACTGAAAGCGGAACCTTTGTGTGCCGCTTTGGAATCGATTCCACAACACCCGCGCCGCTGCGTGGTCTACCTTTCTCCGCAAGGCGAAAGGCTCAACCAAGCATTGGTGCGCGAATTAGCCATGAACGATCAGCTGGTGCTGATTTGTGGTCGCTACGAAGGGATTGATCAGCGAGTCATCGACCTCTGCGTTGACCGCGAAATTTCGCTTGGCGACTACGTGATCAGTGGCGGTGAATTAGCCGCAGCGGTCGTGATTGACGCCGTTTCGCGCCTCGTACCCGGTGTGGTTGGGCAAGTAGAAAGTGTGGCTGAAGATTCGTTCTTCGCGGGTTTGCTGGATGCACCGCATTACACACGCCCCCGAACGTTTCGTGGACATGATGTTCCTGCGGTACTCTTGGGTGGAAATCATCTGGCTATCGAGTCTTGGCGCGAGGAACAGATGCTCAAGCGGACATTCGAACGGCGGCCGGATTTACTGGAGCACGCCACCCTGACACCCGAACAAGAGCAAGTACTGAAGCGACTACAGGGGCAAACGTGAATCATCAACCAGGAACCAATGTAAGTATCGCCTTGGTACACTTTCCGGTGTACAACAAACAGGGTGAAATTATAACAACTTCGGTAACGAATCTTGACTTGCACGACATTTCTCGCACTGCGCGAACCTTTAATCTTTCTCGTTACTTTGTGGTAACGCCGGTGCTCAGTCAACACGAGCTTGCCGGAAGAATCATGAAGCACTGGAAAGAAGGGTGGGGATCGACGTATAATCCCAATCGCCGTGAGGCATTTGGACGCACCGAGATGGTACATACGCTTGCCGAAGTGCAAGAAAAGTGTGCCGAAGAAACTTGTGGCAAAGTTATTACCGTCGTCACCAGTGCCAATCCGAAACGAGCCACCGTGCCCTATCGTGATTTTGCACGGGAAATAGCCACACATTCGGATGACCACTACCTGATCCTTTTTGGAACCGGCTGGGGATTAACCGAGGAAGTGATGCAAAGTGCGGATGTGGTACTCCCGCCGATTCTTGGGAACGGTGATTACAACCACCTTTCGGTACGGAGCGCGGTAGCCATTATACTGGACCGGATTTTTACGACAGAAACCATTTAACAATTTTACGATACTATGTGGAGGCCTTACATGAATGCAGTTGAGTTTATCGAAAAAGAGCAGCACCAAGAGCGCGCCGCGTTTAAAGCTGGCGATACGGTAAAGGTGCACTACAAGGTTATTGAAGGAACGAAAGAGCGGATTCAGATTTTTGAAGGGGTTGTCATCCGCAAAAAAGAGGGTGGCGTACCGACCTTTACGGTTCGTAAAGTCTCTTTTGGTGTTGGCGTAGAGCGGATATTCCCGCTTGATTCACCAAAAATTGCCAAGCTGGAAGTTGTCTCTGTAGGCCGTGTCCGCCGTGCACGTCTTTACTATCTGCGCGACCTTCGTGGAAAAGCTGCCCGCGTAAAACGCTTGGAAAGCTGGAACATGAAACCGCATCAGCAAATTTAATTGCCCGTTATACTGGTAATGAGAAAAAAGGAGCGTTATGCTCCTTTTTTTATTGGGGGAGTGTGAAAGATGATGATCGTTCTTTTGTGCCTGGGAACGTATGTAGTCGCGTCGATCCCATTCGGATTATTGGTGGTGCAACTGGTCAAAGGGGTTGATGTGCGGCAGCATGGGAGCGGCAATATTGGCGCGACCAATGTGTTTCGCGTAGGTGGCGCTTTTGCGGGTATCGTTACCCTTCTACTTGACGCGGCCAAAGGATTTTTGCCGGTATTTATCGCGCAGCAGTGGTATCCGCAAACCGAATGGCTTCATGTGGCGGTGGCCTTTATTGCGCTGCTTGGCCATACGCTGAGTCTGTTTTTGAAATTCAAAGGTGGCAAAGGGGTGGCAACGGCTCTGGGTGTTTTTCTGGCGTTGCTCCCGCTGCACATCGGTATTGCGGCGGTTGTGTTTGCCGTCGCGCTCTTCGTAAGTGGGTATGTGAGTTTGGGATCGGTGCTGGCCGCCATTACCCTTCCACTGGCGACACTGATCATGCCTGCGCCGCTCTGGTATGCTGGCTTTGCGCTGGTGGCGGCGGTGTTAGTGATCGCGAAGCATCGCGCAAATATCGGTCGCTTACGGGCGGGGACAGAAAATAAAATGGTATGGCGCGGGGCGAAAAAATAAGCTGACGCTTAACGGAGTAAATGCTGCACGACCTCGTCCGGCTCACAGGCGATCGGTTGCTGTATCGGCAGCGAGCGGAGAAATATCTTGCCGTAGCGCCGATTCAGGATGCGGCTATCGCACACAATACAGCTCCCGCGATCATTCTCATCGCGAATCAAACGTCCGAACCCTTGCTTGAAGCGGATCACCGCTTGCGGAATGGAGAGCTCCATAAACGGGCTTTTTCCATCGCGCGTGGCCGCTTCGCAACGCGCCGCAAACAGTGGTTCGTCCGGCACGGGAAAAGGGAGTTTTTCAATCATCACGCAGCGGAGGTTTTCCCCCTTCACGTCGACCCCTTCCCAAAATGACGCCAGCCCGAGGAGCACCGCCGGAGTCCCTTCGCGAAAGCGGCGCAGCAGTTCATGGCGTGGCAGCTCACCCTGCACGTACAGTTCGCAGGGGAGTTTGTTCGGGCGCAGCTCTTCAGCCACTTTGCGGAGTCGCAGTTGCGACGTAAACAAGACAAAGACGCCACCGCCAAGGGCATGTGCGACCTGCGCAATCAGGCGTGAAATGTTTTTTTGATCATTACTTGGCAGACGCGCGTCAAATTCCGGCAAGCGCGGTAAGATGATGTTGGCATTGCGCGCGTAGTCAAATGGACTCGGAAGAATCCGTTCGTGCTGCGGGACGAAGCCAAGTTGTTTTTCCACATACTTCATGGAATCACCAACCGCGAGGGTGGCGCTGACCAGAAACGCACTTTTCACGCGGTTAAAGAGTGTTTCGCGCAGGATAGGTGCCACATCAAGCGGCGACGTCACGAGTTGGAAATTTTCGCGATCCAGCACGTACCACTGCACGAGGGTAGAATTTTCCCAGAGGGTGAATTGGTCGATAGCATCGATGTAGCCAGCAAAACGATTCACGTAGGCTTGCAGTTCACTCAGGTACTCATCATCCTCCAGTGACATGGCCGTAAAACTGAGGGCGCTGGCGGTCATTTGCTGCATCTGACGCCCACGCTGCAGGAGGAAGTGGATAATTTCCTGCAAAGCAACAGGGCATTGATCGCCGTGCTGAATCCGCTTGCGTTCTTGATATTCCAACGCGTGGAACACTTTATTGGCAAGCTCCGCATATTCCGCCGTAAAGCTCATCAATTCCAGCCGTACCCCTTCGAGCCGATTCAAAATATCCTGCTGTGCCAAGTTGCCGATCGTCGGCATCAATTGCACCCGCTGCGCCAGCATGGGGAGTTTGCCGTATTCCCGATTATTCGTGTAAGTGTAGATTCGTTGTAGGTTTTTCACAAACTGGCGGTGAGCAAATTTAAAGCCGATATGATTGGTCGCGGCGGTTTCCAAATTGTGCGCCTCATCGATGGTGGCAACCGCGTATTCGGGAATCAATCCATTGCTTTCGTCGTTGATGCTGCGGATCGCGAGGTCGGTGCAGAGCAGCGCATGATTGACCACCAGCACATCGGCCTCGTTGGCATCTTTACGGCTTTTAAAGAAAAAACAGTCGCGGTAATACGAACACTTGCGGTTCTGGCAGGTATCGCTTTCCGATTGCACTTCTTCCCACATTTCCGGCGCGACGCGAAACTCTACGTCGCTGCGCGAGCCGGTTTTGGTAAAGCCGATCCACTGCGCGAGACGAGCAAAGGCGCGCTGATCGTCGGTAAGCAACGCCGAATCGTGCGAAATATTCTGCATCGAAAGCTTGCGTAAGCAAATGTAGTTGCCACGCCCTTTGATCAAGATGGCGCGAAATTCGATCCCCAGCGCTTTGACAACCGGAAGATCTTTATCGAGAATTTGCTCTTGTAGATTGATGGTGTTGGTGGAAATCAGCAGGCGTGTTTTGGTGGTCAGCGCGTGGATAATTCCCGGAATGAGGTAGGCCAGTGATTTTCCTGTGCCCGTGCCCGCTTCGATAATCCCATTTTCTTCTGCCAGCAGGGCGTGTGCTACCGTTTGTGCCATCTCCACTTGTGGAACGCGCGGCTGAAAACCCGGCAGCACGAACGAGAGCATCCCTTCGTCGCCAAAAATATCGTTAATTGCTAATGGGGTGAGTGAAAGTGTCATGCTGGCGTAAAAAAGTGCAGCGGCGGTGCGTGGTCAATGATGTGGTAGCGTTCCAGTAAGCTAAAAAAGAGTTCCAATCCTTGGCGGTGCTCAATACCCAGATCGTAGGAAAGGAGCGCAAGGTACGCGGCCGCTTCAGCGGCGGAGTAGCCGATAGTGGTGGCGCATTGCGCGGCAATCGCCTCCAAATGTTGGCGGCCATAGGCAACGGACTGCAGGAGTACATCGTGCAGTGTGCTGACCGCTTGCGGCGAGTGCTCCGCCAAAGAACGGTTGATGACCCACAGGGCAAAAACGAATGGCAGACCAAAGCGGTCGTACCAGAGCGCCGCCAGATCGGAAACGTAGGCGAAACGGCCAAGGCGAACTTCGCGCAGTGCTTGGTCGCCAATCAGCATTAGCCCTTCGAGCGCCTGCGGTTCATGGGGCGACTCTTCGCCAGCAATATCAATAAACTCGCAGGTGACCCCTTCGAGCGCCATCAGCAGACGCATGAGGTTGCTACTCGTTAAGCTGGAGTTCGAAAGGTGAATGGTGCGCAGTTTGGGTAACGGCTTATTGTGGAAGAGGAGCACGCTCTGAACGCGACCGATGCTGGAAATGGAAATATCGGGCAGAAGCACAAAGCGCTCCGCGCCGCCCTGCGTGAAGGCAAAACTGGAAACCAGCCCTGCCTGATAGGAATTTGTGGTGAGTCCCTTGAAAATGGCCGCCGGAGTGGCCGCGTGAAAACTCCACGGCGTGACGTCAAGCATCTGTTGGAGAATGGCGCTCACCATCGGAGCGGTATTGATATAGCTGACAATGCCAGCGCGCGGATTCGGTTGCATCGGATACATGACCCTTCGGTACGAAAGTTTTTGATCCCATGTTACGCGAAAGGGGGTAGGGACTGCAAATTAAGAATCACGGAAGCGGCGCGTCGATGCTGGCCAGCCACTCATCCAGCAACGTGACCATATCGTCAAATCGCGGGTTGTAGGTCAACCTTTTCCCTTGCTGCCACTCGCGGTAAATGCCCTGCTCACCGTAGTGGAGGTCGTCCGGGCGATAGGGTAAACTGACGTGCGAAAAGGAGGTGATCCCTTTTTCCGGCAAGGAACTGTTCAGAAAATAGGTGCGTTTTGATGGGTCGAAATCGTCGTTGTCCCTTGGTTCGAATATTACCATACGGCTGGCAGGGTGCTGTGCCTGTTCGGTGAAAAAGCGCGAAGTCCGAGCGGTGCTGACCACTGGATCGTCTTGCGAAACGGCAATGAATACCGGAAGATGGCGCAAGTTTCCTGGTGTGAGCATGAGGGCGTCGTTCGTTTCTATCAATCGCTGCACTTCTGCCGCACCGCGCAGCGCGAAGGATTCATATTTGACCAAATCACGGTCAGCGCCACGAGTCAGCCACGGGTAGACGCGCGCGATCAGCGGCAGCAGCGTCGTGAATGGGGTGTTAATTGCCAGTGCCGGAGCGACTAAAACCAAACCGCGCACTTTCGTTGTTCCTTGCAGGGCGTGATGTACCGCCAGCGCGCCGCCGGTGGAAAAGCCGCCGAGATACAGTTCGTCGACATCATCCATCTGTGTAACGCCGTATGTCAGCGCGGCCAGCCATTGCGTCATGTCTGCCTCGCGCAAATCGCCAGGTACTGTGCCATGCCCCGGCAGTAAAAGTGCTCGCACCAGAAAACAGCGCTGTGCCAGATGCTCTCCGAGTGCGCGCATGCTGTAGGGTGAATCGCTTAGGCCGTGTAACAGCAGGATTCCTTTGGCATAGCGCCCGTTCGCGCCAGTGGGGCAGCCCTGTGCCGGGCGCAGTTCAAACGGGGCATTGGCCTGAATTGAAAACTCGCGCCACTCGGCGGGAATATGCGGCTGCTGCTCGCGCACGTGACGAATCATGGCGACCGAAGCGGCGATATAGTCTGCAAAAGGGACGGTCGCTTCAAAAGAAAAGTTGCGGTTGACGCCACTGGATTGCAAGCGCAAAGCGTTGGAATTCCGCCCGAAGGCAAACCAGAGAGCGACGATAACCAGCAGTAAAGCCGGGAGCCAGATGTATCGGAGCATAGGATATCCAGAGTTTAAGCGTGTTAAAGGTTGTTTTGTCTGTATGCTACGCGATGGAATGGATATCGGCAAGCAAGGGTATGCAATTTTTTTCCCCCGCAACAGACAGTGTATGGTAATGGAGAGTAGCACATTGCATACGCTCATCCTGCGAATAGAAAACGGTTCAGCGGAAAAGATGGTCAGCCAGCGTATTTCAGTTACGAAGGGCAAGTATACAAATGAATTCTCAATAATGGAGTAGCTCATGGCCAGAAAAAAAACCGTCGCAACGGAACCGGAGCAGACAGCCCTCGAAATGGTCACAACACCATCCAGGCCACACTTCCCCATCGTCGGTATCGGTGCTTCTGCCGGTGGCCTCGCTGCTTTTGAAGCCTTCTTTTCCGGCATGCCTGCTGATAAAGACCCCGGCATGGCTTTTGTACTGGTGCAGCATCTGGCACCCGATCACAAGAGCATCCTGACAGATTTGATCCGGCGCTATACCCGTATGGAGGTCTTTGAAGTCGTAGATGGGGTTGAGGTGCAGCCGAATTGTACCTATATCATTCCGCCCAACTGCGACATGGCTTTTTTAAACGGCACGTTGCAACTGCTAGAACCGTCAGCGCCGCGTGGGCATCGGCTGCCGATTGACTTCTTCTTTCGTTCCCTAGCGCAGGATCAGCACGAGTTAGCTATCTGCATCGTACTTTCTGGCACCGGCAGTGATGGCACGATGGGTCTTCGTTCGATCAAAGGCGAAGGTGGCATGGCGATGGTTCAGGTTCCTGAATCCACAGAGTATGACGGTATGCCTCGTAGTGCCATTAACACAGGATTAGTCGATTATATCCTGCCCGCGGCTGAAATGCCTGCACAGCTTATAGCATACGCCGCTCATGCCTTTGGCAAACCGCCACGACCAGCAACCGTCGCGGAACCCAAGACTGAGAGTGAACTAAAAAAAGTGTTTGTTATTCTGCGTGCACAGACAGGACATGATTTTTCCCTGTACAAGCCAAGCACCATTAACCGCCGCATCGAGCGGCGTATGGCAGTCCATCAGATCACAAGGTTGGACGGCTATGTCAAATATATTCAGCAGACACCGCTAGAGGTGGAAGCGCTTTTTCGTGATCTGTTGATTGGCGTCACCAACTTTTTCCGCGACCCGCTCGCCTTTGCTGAGCTTAAAGAAAAGATCATCCCGCGCATATTTGCCGACAAGCCGTTCGGCAGTATCATCAGGGTCTGGATCTGCGGCTGTTCTACCGGCGAAGAAGCCTACTCCATCGCTATTTTACTGCAGGAACATCTGGAAACCTTGAAGCAACAGTATACGATACAACTCTTTGCGACCGACATCGACAATCAGGCTATTGACCAGGCGCGCAAAGGTTACTTCGCCGCTGGTATTGCCAGTGATATCACACCGGAACGGCTGGCGCGCTTTTTCACTCTGGAAGCTGATGGTAAAACCTATCGTATCCAGAAAGGGATTCGCGACATGCTGATTTTTTCTGAACAGGACGTGATCAAAGATCCGCCTTTTTCCAAACTCGACTTGATCAGTTGCCGCAATCTCCTTATCTATATGGGAGGTGAGTTGCAGAAGAAGGTGATTCCACTATTTCATTATGCGTTGAATCCGGGCGGTTTTCTCTTTTTGGGCACGTCCGAGACTGTGGGTGAATTCAGCACTCTGTTTACCACGCTGGAGCGCAAACAGAAACTGTATCAGCGCAAAGAAAATGGGTATTCAGAGAAGCGAATCCCGGTAACAACGTTTTTGCCCCCCATGACAAATCCGGATGCGGAACTCCGGCAGCCCGCCGTCGGAAGGACTTTCCCGGCAAAAGTTCCGCTGCAGGAACTGGCAGAACAGGCGCTGCTGCAACAGGTAATCCAGGCTGGTATCCTTGTCAACAGAAGTGGCGATATTCTCTATCTGCATGGTCGCACCGGCATGTATCTGGAAGCGGCAACCGGCTGGGCGAACAACTACAACATCCTGAAGATGGCACGAGAAGGACTGCAGAGCGATTTAACCATTGCCCTGCACAAAGCTGCCACACGCAATGAGGTCGTCTGCCGTTCGGGGCTGCGCGTTAAAACCAACGGTCATTTCACCACGGTCAACCTGAGCGTCAGTCCGGTTGCTGCACGCCCTGACCCTGTTAAGCGACCGGGCATTCCGGCCGTCTCGGAACCGGCTTTGTTTCTGGTGGTATTGGAAGAGGCACTTACCCAGCTTCCCGAACTGGTTGGTAGTGGTTCTGGCCTAGCGCAAAACCCAGTCGAGGCAGACAGCACGGGAGTTCTCTCATCGACTACGGATTCCCGCCTGGCAGCTCTGCAATTGGAATTGCAAGCCAAGGAAGAATACATCCGGAGCGCCAATGAGGAGATGGACGCCTCCAAAGAGGAACTTAAATCCGCCAACGAGGAGCTGCAGTCGATTAACGAGGAGATGCAGTCGACCAATGAAGAGCTGGAAACCTCTAAGGAAGAGCTACAGTCGGTAAACGAAGAACTGGCGACAATCAACGCCGAACTGCAGACAAAGGTGGTGGATCTGTCACGAGTCAATGATGACATGAACAACCTGCTGGCAGGAACCGGTATCGGTACCGTGTTTGTGGATTTCCAGTTGCGTATTCTCCGCTTTACCCCCAGCGCAACCCAGATCGTCAATCTGATATTGAGCGATATCGGGCGCTCAATTGCGCACTTCGCCTCTAACCTGATTGGATACAACAGCTTTATGGCAGATATACAGACGGTGCTGAGTACCCTGATTCCCAAAGAGGTGGAGGTACAAACAGCGGATGGCGTCAGTTACATGATGCGCATTCTCCCCTACCGCACCGTAGACAATGTGATCGAAGGGGCGGTCATCACGTTTGTCAATATCACCGAGATTGTGCAAACGAGGGAACGTCTCAAAACAGCCAACGACCTGATCCGTATGGCGGTGGTTGTGCGCGATTCACACGATGCCGTTGTGATGCAGGACATGGGTGGGAACATCATGTCATGGAATCCGGCGGCGGTCAGGATGTACGGTTGGAGCGAGGCAGAGGCGCTGAAGCGACATATCCGCGAACTGATCCCGGAAGAGCTCCGCACGGAAGAGATAAAACGGCTGAAGCAGTTGAGCCGCAAAGATATTCTGGAGCCGTATCGCACCCAACGGATCGCTAAAGATGGCAAGATACTGGACGTGTGGCTGACCGCCACCGCTCTGTTGAATGAAGTTGGTGAAGTCTATGCGATTGCAACGACTGAGCGGGCAAGCATTATCGAGGAATAAAAAGGAGCACAACCATGGCAGCCATACCACCCGTAACCGCCCAGGATCTCCGACAGCGTGCCGAGGAGTTATTCCGGTCAAGCGAAAACCTCATTCCTGCATCGACTTCACCGGAGGAAATGAAACAATTATTCCACGAACTGCAGGTGCATCAGATTGAGCTGGAGATGCAGAATGAGGAACTGCGGCGTGCGCAGGCGGAACTGGATGCCTCACAGGCACGCTACTTCGACCTGTATGATCTGGCTCCTGCATGTTATGTGACCATCACGGCGAAAAATATTATTCAAGACGTCAATCTTGCGGCAGCTACCATGTTTGGCGTCGTCCGGAGCCTGCTTGTCAATGAGGGGATCAGCCGGATAATGCTCAGAGAGAGCCAACTCACCTTCTCTCAACATCTCAGACAGTGCATGGAAACAAGCACTGCGCAGGAGTGGGAGATGCGTCTGATGCGTGTCGGTGGCGAACTCTTCTGGGCGCATCTGCAGGTTACACTGGGGCAGAACGGAGAATACTGGCTTATTATTAACGATATTACAGAACGTAAACGAGCGGAAGCCGATTTACTCCAAGCCAAAGTCGCCGCCGAATCGGCTAATATAGCCAAAAGCCAGTTTCTGGCCAATATGAGCCATGAGATCCGCACCCCGATGAACAGCGTACTTGGTATGGCCCAACTTCTGGAGATGACCGAACTGACCGCAAAACAGCGCGAGTATGTCGAGCTCCTCAGGCTTTCCGGTAAAAACCTGTTGTCACTCCTCAGTGATATCCTTGACCTATCCAAGATAGAAGCTGGGAAGATTATTGTTGAGCCAGCCATTTTCAGCCTGAATCAGTGTATGTATGACAGCATCCTGTTGCAGGAAGCCGTCGCGCACAAAAAAGGGCTCAAACTTCAAGTTGAAATCGCGGAAAAGATCCCTCATCTGCTGGTGGGCGACCAGCTCCGCATCAAACAGATCCTCCTCAACCTGCTGGGAAATGCTGTCAAGTTTACGGCTACGGGGAGCATTACCGTCTCCGTGCACCTACTGGAAAAGCACGATGCCACGGTGTTGATCCGTATCGATGTGCGTGACACTGGCATCGGTATCGCAGCAGAATCCATTGAGCAGATATTCAAAGCCTTTACCCAGCAAGATGGTTCGATGACCCGCAATTACGGCGGCACAGGACTCGGCCTGACCATCAGCCGGTCGCTGGCGGAACTTATGGGTGGCACGATAACCGTCGAAAGTACCCAGGGTGTCGGTAGTTGCTTCAGCGTCACGCTTCCTTTTTTTGTTGCCAAAGAAATCGTCACCATTCAGGCTGCCACACCACAAACAGCAACCGGCTGGGATGGGCCTGCGCTGCGGGTACTGTATGCAGAAGATGATCAAATCAGCATAAAGTTCGGGGCTTCACTGTTTGAAATACTGGGGATTGACATTGTTGTCGTCGAGAATGGCAGAGAGTGCCTTACCGCTCTGGAGCAAGGCACATTCGACTTGGTCTTGATGGATATCCAGATGCCGGTTATGAACGGTGAAGAAACCCTGAAAGAAATCCGCAGAAAAGAGCAGAGTAGTGGCCTGCGCCTGCCGATTATTGCGGTGACGGCTCACTCAATGCGTGGTGATAGAGAGCGTTTTCTGGAAGAAGGGTTTGATGGGTATGTATCGAAGCCGCTTATTACCAGGGTGCTTGTTGCTGAGATGAAACGGGTGATGGGGTTATCAGGTGAAACCATGGAAAAAATTCCAGAATGATCAACTTCAGGGGCTTGATGATTATTTCACCAAACCGCTCAATTTTGCTCTGCGTAAACTTTGGAAAAAGGAGGGGTCATGAAGCCGGAACAGCTCAAACGGTTCAGCGGAAAAGATGGTCAGCCAGCGTATTTCAGCTATAAAGGGCAAGTGTACGATGCTACCCCAAGCCGCATGTGGCGCAATGGTGTCCACGCGAAAATTCATTACGCCGGAGAAGACCTGACCGCAGCCATGCAAGCGGCACCACATGGCGCTGAAGTGCTGGAACGGCTGCAAAAGATTGACACTTTGCAGTCAGCGCCGAAGATTCTTGAAGAAAAAGGGGAATCGACCACCAAGGAATTTCTGGCAAGTTTATATAGCCGCTTTCACCCCCATCCGGCACTCGTCCATTTCCCTATTGCCTTGAAGTTCTTTGCGGCTTTCATGTTGTTCATGTTCCTTGTTGAGCGCAACCCACACTATGAGGCTTCGTCATATTACGCCATTATGGGCGGAACGTTTTTTTCTATTCCGGCCGTGGCTGCTGGGCTTCTGAGCTGGTGGATTAACTATGACCTGCGTTGGACCGTTATTTTTATCATCAAGTTCTGGGGTTCAATGATTTTGCTTGCGAGCGGAATCGCAACGGTGGCCATTCGGGTTTTTGTGCCGGAAGTGGCTTACAATGCGGATACTTTGGCGTGGGTTTATCACTTCCTCTTTTTCCTGCAAGTTCCCGTGGTGTTTGTCGTGGCGTATTATGGTGGCAAATTAAGCTGGCCGTAATATGGCCAAAACGTTCAATACAAGCCGGACATTCCTGCGGTAGCATCGTGCAAAACTCTTTCGGAGGATCACGATGAATATTCTTTCTGCCAGTCCTACCATTGTTACTGCCGACATTGAGGCCGCCCGCGCTTTTTACCTGAACCATTTTGACGCCCACATCCACTTTGATTGTGGGTGGTATGCCGTCTTGCGCCTTGGTAGCAGCGAACCAGCGCCCGAAATCTGCCTGATGGCACCGCGCGACGGAATGGCCGTGTGTAGTGGTGGTGTGTTTTTGAATATCCGTGTGGATGGGGTGGATGCTTGGCATCAAAAGTGTTGTGCCGCCGGGTTGACCCCCGTGATTCCGCTGGAAGATCACCCGTGGGGAGATCGCGGTTTTGGAATTATTGACCCGAGTCAGGTTGTGGTGTACTGCTACGAACCCATCCCGCCTGCGCCGGAGTTTCAGCAGTATTTTACCGGATAAACGCATCCGGCGCAGTAAGATGACGCTGTGCAAGGAGAGGTTCGCGCTGCAATTCGCTTGGAGTGCAGCCGAACCAGCGCCGCATAGCACGGCTCATATGTGCCTGATCGCTGTACCCGCATTCCAGCGCAACATCCGCCAGCAAAACGCGTTGCCCAGCAAGGGTACACGCACAGCGCCGCGCCCGTGCCAGCGTGCGCCAGTAGGTCGTGTTTGCTCCGGTTTCCATCAATATCTGTCGCCGCCTCGTGCGCTCGCGGGATGTGGCGGGAATATTATTTGTGCTAACCTGTTGCAAATATTCATCCACCCATAGCGCGGGTTTGCGCGTCCAGCGCCAAGCAAACTCCTGCAGCAATACCGAAGCGCGCTCGGGAGTGCGGGCGATTTCACGCGCCCAGGCTCCGTATTGCGCATCGTGCTGGTTGATAGTGATATCACGCCATCTGCCATGACTCGCGGAAAGCTCGTGTCGCAGATTAGTTCCCGGAGCCAGCCGGATGCCATAATAACGCGTCCCTGGCAGGCATTGCACCGGCCTGACACCGGCATCTATGCCAGTGCAAACAATCTGCTGCCTGCCATCCGGGGTAAAGCACACAATGATGTCGCGGCAACCATCCGGCCATACCGTCAGCGTCGAGACGGTTGAAGTCATCTGCCATGTATCAATGATGTGGTCGGGCATGGGGACTCCTGTAGGTGTTGCCGTGAAAGCCGTGAAAAAATTGCTATCAAATCGCTACCCTTTTCGCCCACAACTCTAACGTTCTGTCTGGGATAAACCAGCGGTCGCCTTCTTTGTCGATAATCTCCCGTTTATAAAGCTGACGCAACGCGCAGCGCATCGTCAATCAGCTCTTGTCACTATCTCTGGCTCCCCTTACACCCGCTTCAGCGGCACGGCAGAAGGTTTGGCGTAGAAATACCCCTGCGCCAGATCAACGCCCTGCGCCACGCAGTAGGCGTGTTCTTCTTCGGTTTCTATCCCTTCGGCAAGTACGGTAATGCCTTGGTCGGTGGTCATTTGCATGACAGCTTTGAGGATGGCTTGCTTTAGTGAGTTGCAATGAATATCGCGCACGATATCCATATCGATTTTCACATAATCAGGTTGCAGTGCGGCCAGCAGTCGGAGCGACGAATACCCGCTGCCAAAGTCGTCCAGCGCGACGGAATAGCCGTGTTCCTTATAATGTGCCAGCACGTTTTTCAGGTGTTCCACATCTTGCACTTGCTCGGTTTCCACCACTTCAAACACGATGTCCTGCGGCTTCAGGCCGAGTTCCTGCACCCAGCGGAAGGTGTCGCGCAGGCAGTGTTCCGGGTTGTAAATGGTGGTGGGGATGAAGTTGATAAAAAGTTTTTCGCCAATGGCATGGTGCGCGGCATGACGCAGGGCGGAAGCCCGCGCTTCGCGATCGAGGTAGAATATAAGGTCAGAATGCCTAGCAATATCAAACATGCGGTCGGGGCGCAGTGGCGCGCCGCTGCTGTCGTTGCCACGGGCAAGGCATTCGTAGGCGTAAATTTGGGTGTTGTGGCTTTGGAGCGAAACTATCGGCTGGAAGTGGGTTGTCAAGCGCCCTTCGCTGAGTAGGCTCGTGATTTCGTTGCTTTGAATGAGGTAGTAGAGCTTATGCAGTGTGTAAACATGCTCCAGCGTCGCATACGTTATCGAAGCTCTGGCTGCGATAATTTGAACAGTGACGGAGTGCATTTCGGGCATGCGGATGAGTTGCAGCTCATCGACAAAACGGCGGATAAATGCGGCAACACATTGATTGTTCAGCACCAGCACATTACCGTGTTCGGCGAATTCGATACATTGCTCGCGAAGCCATGTGAGTGCGGCTGCTTTAATTGGTGCAATGCGAATATGCAGCACTAACGTGCAGGGAGTGGCGGCAACCGTTGGGAGTGATTGGCACAGTTGACAGGTCACGAATTTGACTCCTTTTTAAGGACGGTTTTTGTTTGCGAGTGTATAAAAGTCCCGTTAAAAGTAAAGGGACAAAGCCGTGCGGGTTGGATTGATGTCGATTCCAGAAGTGTGAACCTTGCCATTAAACATTTATGATTCACTCTGATATGGCAGATTGAAGTGATGCGGTATCTTGAGTGGAAAACTGTAATTGCAGAAGAACTTCCACCAATTCATATACCGACGTTCCGGGATTAGTATCTGCTGGCTGAAACCCAGCTTGCTTTGCGTCATCATGAAGCCGTCTTGCGTTTCGGATAGCAGATTCCCGTCCTTGTGGCTTCTCTACGTTTGACAATTGAGAAAACATATCCGGGTCATTTTTTTCGTATGGCGCACGCATGGCCTGTGCCAATTTTACGATTACCTGATCCCGGTCAATAGCCGTGTTGTGATAATGAAAATGCAACAAATACCAAATTTCAAAACATGGGTTAGACCAAGCAACTTTAATCTCCGGGCGGTTTTTTGACGCTTTTTCTAAAGCCTGATCAAAGTTCTGACGAGTATGTCCGCCTCCACCACAACGCTCCTCGTCACGATCGATGACAATCCAGCGGTGTTCGTAATCTTTGTATGTGTTGCCATAGACACCTTCGTAGGCAAGCAGATCTTGAAGCACTCCTGTCGGGTCAGTGTGCTGATGATTGGCAACAACGCACGACAAACCAGAAAGCCTTCTGGCATTTCTCAGAATTTCAAAATAGCGCTCAAAGTAAAGGCGTGCACTTTTTTTGTCCTCACAAGCGAGAATGACAAGATGGCGCTGTTCCAATTTGTTTTCACGCCGTTTCGTGTACTTTGCAGGAGTGTTGCGCGAGGAATGTTTTTCTCGATTCGATTTTCTCCGCGCCATTACGACTTCTCCGCAAAAGTAAAGGTGCCAAGATAGGGGATAGCCCCATATTTCCCTTGAACGTAATGTTTTTCTATATTGTCTGTGGGGCGAACCTTTTTATATTCCGCCAGTGAATGAAGGTGTGTAACCCCATAGCTATCTTTTTCAGTGAACCAAATCTGTGACTTGTGAAAAAGTTGTTGGTTGAGCAGATTTGTATCGTGCGTTGTAAAAATCAATTGGGCATTTTTTGTATTGATTTTCGGGTTGTTAAACATCGAAATCAAAGAGATAGTGAGCATTGGGTGGAGACTGCTGTCGAGTTCGTCAACAAAAAGAATTTTTCCGTTTTTTAAGGTATCCAAGAACGGAGCGGAAAGGCTGAAATATTTTTTCGTACCTTCTGACTCGTCGCTATCTAGGTCAAATGTTTCGATGCCGATGCACTGGTCGCTTTCATCGTATTTGTTATGCACCGTTTTAATGCCAATCTCGATCAAAGGGGATTTTGCTGCTCGCAATTGAGATAACATTTTTTCTGGAATGTTCAGCTTTTCCAACTCAGCCTGAGAAACTTCATTTTCCTCCAATAAAATATCGCTGACCCCAAGATCAGCGACGCAAACCATTTTGACTATTTCTGATTTATGGTCACCCCTACTCATTTGATCCAATGTGTACGTTGCATATTCTGAAGACTTTGCCCCATCTATCGTATTGGTATTTTTAAACCAAGTCAGAATGGTTTTTGATACAGCACCACCATCCTGGTCGCACTTCCAAAGAAAGAGACTATTTGGTAATACTTTATCTTTCAGCCCATGACCCTCTTTGAATTTTTCCGGGTTCACGTAAAATTCTTTGCCTTCGACATCCCGATAAAACAATCGAGCCTCTTTGCCCTTTTCATCAGCAAAAAGCCATTCGGAAAATATGGTCGCATTGTCCGCTTCGAATCCATATCGGTATTTGATCACTTTGTCGGAGGACGACACTAAAAACACTGCCTCAAAAGAACTTGAAGCTGATTCCGTTTCTACTGAAAGCCGAAAAGGCTCATGAAATAATGTATCCGTGGACTGGAGGACTCTTTTCGTATTGAGAACCATTGCTCTCATAAATCCGAATGCCTTTATTATGTTGGATTTACCACTCGCATTTGCCCCATAGAGCACAGCGCTCGAGAGTAAAGAATAGTTACGGGCGGGGAAAACATTTTTCGTGTTGTTAGAGCCAGAAATCATACTGAAGGTGACAGAATCTTTTATGGAACGGAAATTGTCGACAGTAAATTGAATTAGCATAACAGCCTCATTCTTGACTAATTTCCAGGCAATATACAGCTTAATTGCTAAAAATACACAAAAAACGACTTTATTATAGTGGAAAATGCCCGAGATTAGATTATAACGCTCCGCAAGCCATGCCGTGCTGCCGCGCCTACGTCACACTGATTCATAGTCGTGCAAATGATTGAGCTCGCGCTTTTCCTTGGTGAAAGAGTCGTAAAGCTCCCGATGCCAACGAAGCCCATACTCGTCGGAACGGCTTTCATACGCCGTCACCCACTCGATCAGATTGCTTAGGTTTTCATCCTGTTCCTCTTGCGAACTGAACTTTTCTGGCTCCCATGGCCGTGCGCGGCAATTTGCAACACACACGTCAACACCAGGATTCAGGAAGATAAGCTCTTCGCAATCCGCCAGAATCGGTTCGATAATATCCGCGTAACAACCCTCGATTATCCAGCTCTCATGTTCCGCGATGAAACGCTTTACATCCGCAATGCTCTCTTGAAGGCAACGCCGTTCCGAACCATCCTGAAACGCTACTTCATCCAACGACAAACGCGCAGCGGGTTGCCGAGCGATTAGTTTTCTGGAAAGTGTGCTTTTGCCGGAACCAGCATTGCCGAGCAGTATTGTTTTCATTGCGTTGCAATCTCCTTGAACTCTTGCGTGTACTTCATTCGGGCAATTGCCATGCAAGACTTCTCATACTCGTTTGTGAGTCGGGTTTAGAGGTGTGTCTGCTTGCTTTATAGCGCGTCAGTTGCTGGCTTAGCAGTTTCACCACAGGCGCCCTCCTTAAAGTTAACGCCCTGCTCACGCGCCGGTTTGGAGCCGCGAAGCGGCGGAGAATCGGTCGCTTCGCAGCCGATTGTTATAGGTTTCCCGGTCAATCTTCAATGAAGAAATCCGTATCCACTTTTTTGACTTCGTACACAGCCGCAGAACTCACGCCGACACCATGATCAATCATTAGCTGGACTAAATCGGTGCCGTCGATCAAAACCACTTTGGGGTCAATCTGCCCAACATAGTCTAAAGCTTCTTTTGAAAACCGGCTGGTAGTAATGAAAACTCCTTTTTTGGCACGCTGCCCGTGAAGTGCACCGACGAACTTTTGGATCTCTGGTCTGCCGACAACGGCCTCCCATCGTTTGGCCTGTAAATAGATTGCATCCAAGCCCAGGCGATCTTCTTTGATGACGCCATCAATACCTTCATCTGCGGTTTTTCTGGTGGCTTTACCAGCCTCTTTAACAGACCCGCCATACCCCATTGCAACAATGAGATGGACGACCAATTTCTCGAAGAATTCCGGCGTGTTGCCTTTGATCAGATGAAGTAACTCATTCGCCACTTCATCTCTTAATTGCTGATAGGCTTGCTCTAATGTTTCTTCAGGGGTCGTGGATGACGGCTCGCTCTCAGTAGTGTGGGTAACCTTCTCGGTTCTGTTCGTGCTGCTCGCCTGCCGAAATTCCTGAAACTCTTTGAACCGCTCCAGATACTTGATGTCAATTTTTTCGGGTGCTTCAGCGAGAATTTTTCGGCCTCGCTCAGAAATATGGAAGCGCCCCCGCTTTGGTGACTCTAGGACTCCTGCCTGTGCGAGATAGACCTTTGACCATGCCACGCGATTTGCAAATGTTGTTTGCCGACCACTTGGCAGCCTTTCCCGTAGATCCTCTTCGGAAAGTCCCATTATCTCGGCGAGCCTGTCACGAGCTTCTTGCATCGTATGCTCTTCTCCATCAGCGGAAAACTTGAGCAATGGCAACATCAATGATTGAAAGTCAGGTACAGCCAAGGCTTACTCCCTTTTTTTTACCTATAACGCCTGTAACACTTGACCGGAAAAGCGTAGCTTTTTTGGGTCAAGTGCTTACGATTGTTAAGAGCTCTTACCATACCCTAGTATAGAACTCACCTGTTTCAGGATTTCTTATATATTCAGATCCTGATGGATAATCATTGCCCACAACGTTAAAAATATCTATCACACCTTGTACAGCAATATAGAATATTTTCTTTTGTCGATCCTTATCTGATGTAAAGTAAAATCCTGCAAGCCCACCATATTCATTTTCTTCAGGCATAAATATGTAACTATGTACAATTTGATCACATATGAATTTCAGCTTGCGTTCTTCTTTTCCTACTTTATTAAGATCATAAAGTTCATCGATCCTATGGTTATTTAACAGATCGACTTGCTTTATATTGGGACTCCAGTCTATCTGAACTTTTAAATCCCTAGTAGAATCCGTAATCTTCACAGTATCCATTAGTTTTCTTATAGTATAAAAACCAACAAATATATCCTTTTCGATTTGAACTAATTGAGATTCATCAAGAGATTCTGATCCTGAGTATTCAGATAATCTTAACGCACTCTCTAAAAGAGGTTCTTTCCAGTAGCAAGATTCCCAGATCAAAGTAAAGAACTCCTTATACTCTTAACGTAGAGCTAACCGGCGCTGCGCGGCTTTATCGCGCAGCGTCCAGCGACCGAAGGGAGCGAGGTTGAGCGCCATGTTAGAACTCATTCGTCGATGACCGCAGTGCGTTTCACAGACATTGAATGCTTGTGCCCTTCGACGATGTTTGATCTTGTTCGGAATAGCATCATGGCAACTGCTACCAATGTGATGGTGCCGATGACAGCATGTTTCGCGGAGACACAGGACTTCAAGTCAAACTCGGGCAAAACAGTCACTATCAGCGGAAGCCATACGGCAACAGTGAACAGGCTCACCCATTGATTGATTTGGGAAACAGAGAATGGTGCTGGCCCTTCAATTACTGAGAGGATGCCATTAGCTTTTGGCCTGTGAAGAACGGTCTTATACAGAGGGCCGGTAGTTCCGTCCTCAAGCATGTCAACGTGGTTTTCCCAGTTCTCTTGCCAGTACTTGCTTCCTCTGTTGGTAAGAAACCAAGCAAGAGAGAAGATTAAGCCCACGCAGGCGAGTACGTAGGCATTAAATTCCTTGTCTTTCATGTGCTCGGCAGATAGCACAGCGAAGTACCCTGCGAACGTGGCTGCTATGAGCGTCCAGAAATACGTGGCGCGTTGCCAGTACAGGGTGATTTCAAATTTTCTGATATCGAGAGCGTGCTGAAGTGCGCTATCGGTTTTCTTCGGATCTGGCTTCGTGCCGAGACCGAACGATTCTTTGTATTGCTCTTCCGAAGTCACCGAAGCCTCCTGTGAGTTCTAACAGTACAATAAATGGAATTTTTTCTGCATATCACACCCCTATATATGGAAAATTTTCCGCCTATCCTGATATTAAAGGGCAAAACACAGAAAATCCGCGAACCTATTTTTCCGGCTTGCAAAGATGCTGCATTTTCCGTGTATTCTGATATTACAGATGAAAACACCGAAACCCGCGCCAGCTTTCTTCATCTCTTTTCCCTGCGTTTCCCGCCTGCCACTCAGCATTTATCACACATTGCATACATTCTGTCATTACGTTTTTGGGTCAATAGCTGGTAAACGTCCTTGCAGTGCAATTGCTGTAACTGTTTTTAGACCTACATAAGCGCTCTGACACCTGAGGCGGTAAAAATAGGCACGAACTCCTGCCATTTCGACGAGCGCAGCGAGGAGAAATCCAGATCTCTCACTCTGTTCGAGATGACAGGTGAGAGCGGCAATGCCTTACGGCAACTTTGAAGTGAGCTGCATCCTCCTCGCTGCGCTCGTTCGGAATGACGGTCTTTTGCCTGTGGGAAGTGAAAAATTGTTTACTTATCAGCCGCTAACCGCCTCGTGCGCCAACCTCAGGTATGTGGCAAGTTGCTTGGCTTCGATATCTGCTACTGTCCGCAGTTTGATGTGGCGGCGACCTTTTCCCGCACCTTCCAGGTGCCCTGCGCTGTCATTGATTTTTGCGCCGTGGCTAAACTCTACAGAAACGTGTGCTTTGTAGGCGAAAACGCCGCAAAACTGCACATCTGCGCAAAACAGTATGCCGCCGTACTTGACTTCTTCCTCTGCGGTCGGGAACTGACTTTTGATCAGCGTACGAACGGCCTGCATGATGGAAAATTGCGGTTCACCGAATTGCTGAATCTCTTCCAGCAGGTTTTAAACTGATTTTGCCATGGTTCCCTTTCGTAATGTGGTGTTTCGTTCGCGATGCGTTTTTGCAAAAACCTGCTTCTTTCACCGTGCCATCAGGGCAAATACGCCCCATCCAAGGTATTCGCGCGTGTACGCTACGTGGCGTTGTGGTGCTTCGTTCAGTTGGGTTCGGATCTCTTTGGCAAAGTCATCTTCGGGGTTTGCTTCAAGCCACCGGCGCATGGTAAGCCATTTCGCGGCTTCGTAGCGATCCCAGCCTTCCTGATCGGCCAGAACCATTTCCACAACGTCGTAGCCGAGTTCGCCAAAAGAGGCGACCAGTTCAGGAAGTGAGCAGAGGTTTGCAATCGAATTAGCAAAGCACTTTTTGGCAACTTCTTCTGTCGGCGGCTCTTGGCGCCAGTAGGGTTCACCAATCAGGATGATGCCGTTGGCGCAAAGGCTTTGTGCCAAAAGCTCAATGGTGCCAGCCACGCCGCCGCCAATCCATGTTGCGCCGACACACGCGGCCACGCCGCATTTTTCATCGGCACTATAGCCCGCCGCGTCGCCATGAATGAATGTGACTTTATCGGCAACGCCGAGTTCTGCGGCGCGGTGTTGCGCTTGCTGGCTGAAGAGTTGGCTCATGTCAACTCCAATGCCAGTAATGCCGTAATCGCGCGCCCATGTGCACAACATTTCGCCTGAGCCGCTGCCAAGATCAAGTATGCGAGTTCCCGGTTCAAGGCGCAGCACGGCACCAAGGGTGGCAAGTTTTTCGGGTGTGAAAGGGTTATGGATGCGGTGAGCGCTTTCGGTAATGGTAAATATCCGTGGAATGTCCAAGGTGGAAATCCTCCTTATATTCGTATTTTCATGGCAAAAAGCGTACGCCCGTGCCGCCAAGCCCGCAGTATCCGTTGGGGTTTTTCTGAAGGTAGCGCTGGTGATATTCTTCGGCGGTCATGTAGTTTTTTAGCGGGGCAATTTCGGTGGTGATATCGCCATAACCGGCTTGATGTAAAGCGCGTTGGTACAGTGCCTTTGATTCGTTGATCACGGCGCATTGGTCTGGGTGGGTAAAGTAAAGTGCGCTGCGGTAGTTACTGCCAATGTCGTTGCCCTGCCGGTCGCCCTGCGTTGGGTTGTGATTTTCCCAGAACACTTTGAGCAGATCGAACAGGGAAAGCACGGTGGGATCGAATGTTACCAGCACGACCTCAGCGTGATTTCTGACAGAAGTCTGGCGGTAGTGAAGCGCTTTTTCGTGGGTGAGCACCTGTTCATATCCGTCAGTAGCCACGTAGTCGCCCCCAGCGTAGCCACATTCGGTGTGTCGCACTCCGGCACGCGCGGCCAGCCGCTTTTCTGCGCCCCAAAAGCAGCCCATGCCGCAGACGATGACTTCGTTTATTTGCTGATGTGTGGTCATGGTGTGCTCCTGTCGGAGTCCCAATGTTGGGAGTAAGTCGAGTTCAACTTGATCTCGATAAACCATTTTGGCTGCATTGCATCGAAGTCCGTTCGGATATTGGACGGCAGGTAACTTGCGGAATCCAGCACCACTTCTTGGCCTCCTACTCGCTTGAAAACAACCCAATGCCAGAAATTTTTGCCCTCTTCCTGATGGTGTTTGATAGACAGCAGTGCGAGGTCGGGCAACCCGCTCCATGATTCAAAAGGAACTTCATGGGCTAATGTCTCTACGCCCGCATTGGACAACAACTTCCTGACGTATTGGGTGTCAGACCAAAGGGATTTGTCTTCAGCGTAAATGCCCATCGCATTTGCTATGGTTTTCATTTCCGAGTAAGTCTTTCCCAAAATGTTGGCGACAGATGCGATTCCGCAACCTGTTGCCTCTTCCTGAATGACTGGCTCTCGCATCCTCTTCCCCCTATTTCCTGCACAAGAGCGAAACCCCTCTGCGCTGCTTGGTTGCCAGAACCGTACCCATATCATACCTTGGAATGGCCTGCCAACGGGATTATGTACAAACCATTCGGCAAGTCAGGAGCAGGCTGGGTTGATGGCTCTGCCAGACGCGTGACACAAGATTGATTTTGTATCCGTTTTTCTCAGTTAATTTTTCCCCTCGTGTCACACTTTCCAATTTCCATACGTTATTCACAGTGAAGCGTTTGTCAAAAGTGCTGCGAGTACGCTCTGTGCGGTTGCTCCGCGCACCAATGATGTGAAGCGTTTGATGTATGTAGAGCGGAGTTGAGTATGATGCAATGGATGTCGGTTAAGAAAATGGTATTGGTTGTATTGGTTGCGGCATTGAGTGTTCCACAGATGGCATTTGCCCATTGTGATGCGCTTGATGGGCCGGTGCTGAAGGAAGCGCAGCAGGCTTTGGCGAAAAAAGATGTCAGCTCAATACTCAAGTGGGTACCAGCAGAGGAAGAAGCGGCTATTACCAGCGCTTTTAAGCAAACTGTTGCGGTTCGTGGACTTGGTGAAGAGGCTCGTGATTTGGCTGACCGATCATTCTTTGAAACGCTTGTGCGGATTCATCGTGCTGGTGAAGGCGCCGCGTACACGGGCATTAAACCGTCTGGGCAAATTTCTGGGCCAGTGGCGAAAGCGGATCAAGCCTTGGTTGACGGGGACGTTGATGCTTTTTCAAAAGCCGTTGCCGATCATGTTGCTAAAGAGATGAAGAGCCGATTCGAGCGCGCCCTTGCCAAGCAGAAACAAGCCCATACGAGCGTTGCCGCTGGTCGCGAATATGTTGCGGCGTATGTTGCGTATGTACATTTTGTTGAAGGGATCGTCGGGATTGTTCGTGGCGATCATGCGCACTGACAGGTTGCCTCAATAATCTCTGGCGAAACTTGAGGTACGTTAAGGTTTTTCGCTCGCACGAGAGATACGCTACGTCGGACAAGGGGAAATACATCCTTTGTCCGATTCTTTTCTTTACGGGAGAGTGATTGCAATTCGCAGAAGGAGGTTACGTGCAAAGAAGCGATGAGGAGCTGATGGCGGCCTATACGGATGGTGATATGCAAGCATTCCAAATTCTCTATGCGCGCCATAAAGGACGCATATTCGGATATTTATACGGAAAGCTGGGTGATCGCGATGAGGCGGAAGAGGTGTTTCAGGGCGTGTTTGCCAAATTACATGCGAGAAGGGATAAGTATTGCACCGAAATTCCATTTTTGCCGTGGATGTTCACCATCACAAAGCATGCTATGATCGATCATGTTCGCAAAAATCATACCTATTACCGTCGACACGTTGCCCTTGGTGATGATGGATACGACCTTTTTCCTGATACACAGGCTCAAGTGGAACGTGAAAAAGGGAAGCTGCCCAACATGTCGACACTGAATGCGCTCCAGCGAAAAGTGCTCAATTTGCGGTTTGAACACGATTTTTCTTTTGACGAGATTGCCAATCAACTGCACACGACAGCGGTAAATGCGCGGCAGTTGGCGAGTCGAGCCATTCGCCGTTTGCGCAAGAGCATCACAGAAAGTGGGGTGTAAGATGAGCTTGAAACAACAAAATGACGATATGCAGGCGTTTCTTGCCGCGACTCCTCTGTTGCCACGTGCGGAAGTCGATGCGGCGATTTTGAACCATGTAGAAAAGAACATACGACATGAGCCGAGGAAAATACTTGCGCGATTTTTGCTGATACAAATAGCCAGCGGGGTTGCGACACTTCTGGTATGTCCCCAGTTCGGTATCGGCGTGGAATCGTATGGCGGAGGCGTTTTGCATGCGCTGCACACCTTTGAACTACCATCACTCTACTATCTTTCATGCGGAGTGTTTTTTGTCCTTTTCGGCGCATTGCTGAGTGGTGCCATAGCGGGAGTGCGTGATGTGAAGCGTTTAGGGAGTTACAAGTATCTCTATTTTACTGGGTATAGCGTTTTGGCCTATGGCGCTTTTATGGTATTCGGGGCGGAAACATATTTTGCGGCCTCGTTTTTCTGGCTCCTTGGCGCTTTTGTAGGGCACATGGGTGGGTTTTCCCTTGGACTACGTTTAAGGCATGCTTTTGCTTCGTGAGAGCACTACAAATCCCCAGCGCGAAAGCCTTCTATAGTGATCGCAGATTTGACATAGTCGCTCACTGACAGCTCCAAGCAAAGAAAAACCCACCAAAGTGTGCATCGTTCTCACTGCGCTCGTTCGGCATGGCAAGACTTGCGAATTGTCAGCTCAAATGGAGCTTTTCTGATCTCTCCCTTTAACCTAAAACACCACCCGAAACTGCTTCAAATAACGCTCGGCTTGCTGCCATTGCGGAGCAAATTGTTGCACGAGTTTCCAAAAGCGGGCGCTATGATCCAGGTGGACAAGGTGGGCGAGTTCATGCACCACGACGTAGTCTACTACATGACGTGGCATGGTGATCAGCTTCCAGTTAAAATTGAGATTCCCCTGCGAGGAACAGCTTCCCCAGCGGGTGCGTTGTTCTTTGATTCTGACATGACCAAAGGTCAGCCCCATCTGCGCGGCATAGTGGAGCACGCGTTGATGGAGGTGGTGTTGTGCTTCGCTGTGATACCAGTCCAGGATCAGTGAGCGCAGGTCGCCGCGATATTTCAGTGGGGTGACAACGCAGAGCGTGTCGCCCTGTGCGGCAATGCAGCCGCGCAAGGTGGCGGCTTGCGAGAGATGGATGGTGAGTGTTTGATCAAGGTAGGGGATGGCAGCGCCGAGGGTGTAGTCGATGGTTTGTGATGCGCTGCTGGCGCGCGCCCACGCCGCTTCCAGTTCACTTTGGTAGCGGCGGCAGAAGGCGTCTATTTCGCGATCGGAACAGGATGAAGGAGCACTGATCCGCACCCCTTCGTGGTTGACGGTCGCCCGGATACGGCGCGATTGCGGGCGGCGCACCAGCGTAAGGGGAAAGCTGACGGAAGGTGCGGCGCTCACGCTACTCGTTCCGTGGTGCCGCAATCATTTTTTCGAGTGATTGGATGGCTTTCAGGCGAACCGACTCGGGAACGGTCACGATATTCGACATGGTTTCAAGGCTGTCGATAATGTCATCAAGTGTGGTCAGTTTCATATTGGGGCAGAGCAGTTTGCGCGACGCGAGGAAAAACTCTTTGTCGGGGTTTTCGCGCCGCATGCGGAAGAGGATGCCGCTTTCGGTGCCGATGATAAATTGTTTGGCAGAGTGCTGCTCGACGTAGCTATACATGCCGCTGGTGGAACAGACGTGGTCGGCCAGTGCGGTGACTTCGGGGTCGCATTCGGGGTGCACGACGACGATGGCTTCGGGATGGTCGATTTTGGACTGACGGATGTCGGCGGCGGTCAGGCGGTGGTGGGTCGGGCAGAAGCCGTCAAACCATTTGATATCTTTTTCTGGCACGTGGGCGGCGGCGAATTTGGCGAGGTTTTTGTCCGGCACCATCAGGATTTTGTCGTTTTCAATCCCTTTGACAACGCTCAGAACGTTCCCCGACGTGCAGCAGATATCCGATAGCGCTTTGACGGCGGCGGAACTGTTGACATAGCACACGACAGTGTAGTCGGGGTATTCGTCGCGTAATGCTTGGAGCTTTTCGGGGTTGATCATGTTTGCCATCGGGCATCCGGCTTGGAGTGCTGGGAGAATAACGGTTTTGTGTGGGGCAAGAATGTAGACGCTTTCTGCCATAAAATGGACGCCAGCAAAAACGATGACTTCGGCGTCACTGTTCGCGGCTTCTATCGAAAGTCCAAGGCTGTCGCCTACAATATCCGCAATTTCCTGTATTTCGGCACGTTGATAGTTGTGCGCCAGCAAAATTGCTTTGCGCTCGGCGAGTAATTCGCGAACTCGCTGTTGTTTTTCTTGAACGGTTGTGAGCATGTATATCTCCTTGCAGGCGGACGAAAAAGGCGCACGAAACGGTGGTGCGGTCGCCTGCCGAATGTTGTGAAGTTGGTAAGGTAACGGTGTCCGCTGCCTGAAACGCAGGTGAAAAACCTGAGATTTCTCGCTTCGCTCGAAATGACACTGCCTCCGTAGGCTCAACACTTGTCATCTCGAACGGATGTGAGAGATCTAGGTGTCTCGCTTACAACGCCGCTGCCGTCAATTCCTGTGGCAGCTGCGTCAGCGACCAATTGATACGGTTATGTTCATCGACATGCACCACGCGGGGTGTAAAGGTGCGCGCCATTGCGTCGGGCATACTGGCATAGGAAATGATGATAATCAAGTCGCCAGGCTGCACTAATCGTGCGGCCGCACCATTCATGCAAATAACGCCACTGCCGGGTTCGCCTTCAATAACATAGGTTTCCAGTCGTGCGCCATTGTTTATGTCAACAACGGCCACCTTTTCATATTCGAGCAGATCGGCGGCTTCCATCAGGTCTTTGTCAATGGTAATGCTGCCAACATAGTGAAGATCAGCCTGGGTAATGGTGGCGCGATGAATTTTTGATTTGCAGAGAGTGCGATTGAAGGACATAGCTTACTCCTTGGTTTCGGTGGTAGGGATGGTCAGTGGAGCGTTATCGATGAGACGGGTTGTGTCGACATAGACCGCCAGAATCAGGCGGCACGAGCAGGTTAGGGTTTCAAGTGGTTGGAGCGTGAGTGTGTCGACGCATTCGATGTAGTCGATTCGCATTTCAGGGTCATCGGGAAGTATATCGACGAGTGCTGTGCGCAGTGCGTGCGCGTTTCGCTCGCCTTGGCGTACCAATTCCTGCGCGTGGGCAATCGCCCGTGAAAGATACAGTCCTTTGCGGCGCTGAATGGGGTTCAAGTAGCTGTTGCGCGAACTCATGGCCAGCCCATCACTTTCGCGGACGATTGGGCAGCCGATAATTTCAATCGGCAGAAAGAGATCGGCGGTCATGCGGCGGATAATGGCCAATTGTTGAAAATCTTTTTCGCCGAAATAGGCGCGGCGTGGCATGACTAAGCCAAAGAGTTTAGTCACGATGGTGGTCACACCGCGGAAATGGCCGGGACGACTGGCTCCGCAGAGTACCGTGGTGATGGGTGAATCCACCTCAACCCACGTGGCGCTGCCATCGGGGTACATTTGGTCATTGTCGGGTGCGAAAACAATATCGACTCCGGCGTGGCGCGCGAGTTCCAAGTCGCGCTCGAGGTCACGTGGATAGGTCGATAAATCTTCGTTCGCGCCAAACTGGGTCGGGTTAACAAAAAGGGTCATTATGGTGATGTCGTTTTCGGCAACACTGCGCAGCAAAAGGCTGCGGTGCCCTTCGTGCAGGTACCCCATCGTTGGGACAAGGCCGACTGTTTTCTGGTCGTAGCGCAACGCACTGACTTTTTCGATCAGACGGCGGGTGGTACTAATCAGTTCCATCAAATATCATCCTTGGAACGAATGGGCTAGGGTGGGGAAATCCTGTTGCTTGACTTCGCGCACATAGGCGCCAAAGGCTGCTTCAGCATCCCGTCCGAGCTGGGCATATTGCTTGACAAATTTGGGAGTAAAGCCATCGAACAGGCCGAGTAAGTCGTGCATCACGAGCACTTGACCGTCACAATCGCCACCAGCGCCAATGCCAATGGTTGGAATGGTGAGCGTACGGGTGATTTCGGCGGCCAGCGTTGCCGGAATTCCTTCCAGCACCACGGCGAAGGCGCCGGCTTCTTGGACGGCAAGCGCATCGGCAAGGACGCGGCGACTGGCCATTTCTCCTTTACCCTGCACTTTAAATCCACCAAAAATATGCACTGATTGAGGGGTTAAGCCAACGTGGCCGACAACTGGGATGCCTGCGGTAACGATGCGACTGATGGTTGTCGCCATGCTGGCACCACCTTCGAGTTTGACCGCTTCGGCACGCCCTTCTTGCACGAGTCGTCCAGCATTGCGCAGGGCTTCCTCCGGTGTGACTTGGTAGCTCATAAATGGCATGTCGGTCACGACAAAGGCGCGCCGCGCCGCTCGGGCTACCGCTTGCGTGTGGTAAATCATTTGGTCAAGTGTGACAGAAAGCGTGTTTTCGTGACCCGAAAACACCATACCTACGCTATCGCCCACGAGGAGCATTTCGGCACCCGCCTGGTCGGCAAGGCGCGCAAAGCAGGAATCATACGCCGTCAGCATGGCGATCCGTTCCCCCTCCCGCTTCATTTGTGTGAGCGTGGTAGAGGTGATCTTGCTGATTTCAGCAAACTTACTCATACAACAAACAACCTTTCTGGTCTGACCTGCGTGAGCAGTGCCAGCCATGTGTTCGCAAAAACGGTAAAGAACTCCGCTTGAAATACGGGAAGGGGGTGAGCGTTGTCAATGAGTTTTAAGAAAAAGCACAGAAATTTTAACTTGGGGCAAGCTTTCTCGCATGATATGCTTACGGTTCCTTCAGTCTGGGGTTGTGTGTTTTTGCAACTCCTGCCCGAAACCACTTTAGCAGTAAAGGTTTTTTATGACAGAATTCGTCCCTAAATGGATCGCCTGGGAATCAACGGAGAAGTGCAATCTTGCCTGTGTCCATTGCCGTGCGTCGGCCGATATGGACAAGTGCTTTCACCTCGACACGATTCAAGCGAAAAAACTCGTAGATACGATTGCCTCCTACTGCACCCCGGTGTTTGTACTGAGCGGCGGCGAACCGCTGATGCGCGAGGATATTTTTGAGATTGCCGAATATGCGGATGGTAAAGGGTTCCGTGTCTGCATGGCCACCAACGGGATGCTCGTCAATGATGCCGTTTGCGAAGAGATGAAACGGACGAATATCCGCATGGTTTCTCTCAGCCTTGATGGCTCAACCGCAGAAATTCACGACGACTTCCGGAAAGTCAACGGCTCGTTCGAAGGGGTGGTGCGCGCCACAGAATTTTTCCGCCGTCACGGGATTAAATTCCTGATCAACTCGTCGTTCACTCAACGCAATCAACACGATATTGCCGCAACGTTCCGCATGGCCAAAAGTCTGGGTGCGAGCGCGTGGTACATGTTTATGATTGTGCCGACCGGACGAGGCGAAGATGTAATGGCGGAGCTTATCAAAAAAGAGGATTACGACGAAATTCTGGAATGGCACTACCATCAGGAAAAAGAAGAGAGCGAAATCCTGATGCGTCCAACCTGTGCGCCGCACTACTACCGTCTTGTGCCACAGCTGAACCAAAAGCACGAAGAGAAACTCAAGCGCCGTTCGCTGACGTTTTCCACGGGCGGTGGAAAAGGGTGCATCGCGGCGCAGTCTATTTGCTTTATCGACGCCCGTGGCAATGCCAAGCCGTGCAGCTATCTGCCACTTTCCGCTGGCAATTTAATAGAACAAACCTTTGCCGATGTGTGGGAAAATTCGAAATTATTCCAAGATATGCGCGACTTTAAAGCCTATAAAGGGCGGTGTGGCGCGTGCGAATACGTCAATGTGTGCGGTGGCTGCCGCGCTCGTGCGTATTCCGTGACGGGCGACTATATGGAAGAAGAACCGTTTTGCGATTATATTCCGCTGAGCATGCAAAAGCAAAAGAGCTAAAATAGAAAATACTAAGGAGTTTCAATGACAGTATCGTACGATTTCATCAAGGCTTGCCGTGGCGAAGAAACAACCCGCACTCCCGTGTGGTTCATGCGTCAAGCCGGTCGCTATCTGCCGGAATACCGCGCGGTGCGCAAGAATTATACCTTCCTCGAAATGTGTCAGAAGCCGGAAGTAGCGTGCGAAGTAACGCTGCAACCAATCGACCTGCTTGGTTTTGATGCGGCGATTCTTTTCTCTGACATTCTCGTACCGTTTTCGCCAATGGGTCTTGATATTGACTTTAACCCAGCGCCAGTTATATCGAATCCCGTTCGCACCCGCGCGGCGGTTGAAGCGCTCCGCACCGACGCGGCGCAGGAAACCACGTATGTGTACGATGCCATTAAACTGATTAAAAGCGAACTCGTTAGCCGCAAAGTGCCGCTTATCGGTTTTAGTGGTGCTCCGTTTACCCTTGCGAGCTACGCGGTAGAAGGTGGCGGCTCCAAAAGCTACACCCAACTGAAGCGGATGATGTACGCCGATACGCCGCTATTTAATGAATTGATGCATAAGTTTGTGATCGTCACCGCCGATTACTTGAACCGCCAGATAGCAGCGGGTGCCGATGCTATTCAGATCTTCGATTCTTGGGGCGGCATTCTGAGTAAGCAAGATTACGAAACATTCGTGCTGCCGCATATGAAAGCGCTGATGATGCAAATCAATCGCACGGTTCCGGTGATTTTCTTTATTGGCAACAACGCGCATTTGCTTGAAGCGCAACTCTCTACTGGCGCTGATGTTATGGGACTTGATTGGCGTGTCGATTTCGCTGCCGCGCGCACCCTTATGGGGAACCGCGCGGTTCAGGGCAACCTTGACCCGACGTTCCTGTACGCCAGTCCAGCGCTCCTGAAAGAGCGGATTCTGGAAATCCTCCGCGCCAACGCGGGTCGTCCTGGCCATATCTTCAACCTCGGTCACGGGATTACACCGGAAACGCCAGTGGATAATGTCCGCTTGGCAGTCGAAACCGTTCACGAATTCAGAGGGTAAGTATTGTATGCGCTATTCACAGAGTTTCATCTTTACCGCTCGCGAAGTTCCTGCCGAAGCCGAAGTCATGAGCCATAAGCTGATGCTGCGCGGTGGTTATGTCAAAAAGCTGGCTGCCGGGGTGTACAGTTACCTGCCACTCGCTTGGCGTGTGATCCGCAAGGTAGAAAATATTATTCGCGAAGAGATGAACCGTGCTGGCGCAGAAGAGCTGCTGATGCCGGCGGTGCTTCCGGCTGAGTTGTGGCAGGAAACCGGTAGATGGCAGAAATATGGGCCGGAGCTGCTCCGTTTTCAGGATCGTCACAAGCGCGATTTCTGCATTGGGCCGACACATGAGGAGATCATCACCGATATTGTCCGCTCTGAAGTCCGTTCGTATCGCCATTTGCCGAAAAATCTCTACCAAATTCAAACAAAATTTCGTGATGAAATCCGCCCCCGTTTTGGCTTGATGCGCGGACGCGAGTTCATTATGAAAGATGCCTACAGTTTTGACGTTGACGATGCTGGCGCAAATGCCAACTATCAGGCGATGTACAAAGCGTATCAACAGATATTCAAGCGGTGCGGCTTGCAGTTTAAAGCCGTTGAAGCTGACAGCGGCCAGATTGGTGGCAACTATTCGCACGAATTTATGGTGCTGGCGCAATCGGGTGAAGACGCGATTGCGAGCTGCACGACCTGCGAGTATGCCGCCAATGTGGAAAAAGCCGAAATAGGCAATCGCTATACAGCTCCAGCCGTACAAGCGCGTGCTCATGAGCGGATTCATACCCCCAATGTTCGCACGATGGAAGAGCTTGCTGCCTTCTTGAGTGTTCCCGCCAGTGCACTGCTGAAAAGCGTGGTGTTTATGGACGAAGAGGGGAAGGTCGTGCTGGCGTGCATCCGTGGTGATCGTGAAATCAATCAGATCAAACTGGAAAAGGTTGCGGGCAAAACACTCCATCCGGCGGACGCGGCGGCATTGCAGCAGGCAGGACTGGTAGCCGGTAGCATTGCGCCGCTTGATCTTCCCGCATCAGTAACGCTTTACATGGATAGCAGTGTGCAAAGTCTGGGTGAAATTATTACCGGCGGGAACGAAGCGGACTGGCACCTGCGGGGCATTTCCCTTGGCGAATTGCCTACTGTGCCGTTTATTGATATTTCCGTCGCGCAGGCCGGAGACACCTGCCCGCGCTGCCAAGGGACAATGGAAGTAGTACGCGGTATCGAAGTCGGCCATGTCTTTAAGCTTGGCACGGTCTATTCGGAAAAACTCAAAGCCACGTATCTTGATCAAAACGGCAAAGCGCAACTGATCATTATGGGATGTTACGGCATCGGTGTCGGGCGGACGGCAGCGGCCGCGATTGAGCAGAATCACGATGAAAACGGGATCATCTGGCCGATGGCGATTGCGCCGTATCAACTTGTCATCTGTTCCGTGAATCCGAAAAAAGATGAAGCGGTGCGTGAGGTGTGTGACCAGTTATACGCGGAACTCGGCGTGCGCTACGATGTGCTCTACGACGACCGCGACGAACGTCCTGGGGTGAAATTCAAAGATAGCGAGTTGATCGGTATTCCGCTGCGCGTGACCATGAGCAAAAATACCCTCGAAGAACAGAGTGCTGAAATCGTTGTCCGCCGGACGGGGGAAAAAATCCTCTGCCCACTTGCCGAAGTTCCCGAAACCATTGCGCGGTTGATCGCCGCTGGCATGGAGGTGTAATGGACACATTCAAGAATATTCTCCGCTTTGCCGTTCTGATCGCCCTGATTTACTTTGCCTATTTTAACCGGGGCGAAGTGGTTATCCACTATTTCCCAGGCTTGGAACAGCAGATGCCGCTTTTGCTGGTGGTGGTATTCTCGATCTTGATTGGGGGTATTGTTGTCTACTTGACAATGTTACTCGATAAATTTCGCCTGAAAAGCGAAATCAAAAAACAGGCGAAGCAGATTAAAAAACTCGAAGACGAGAACCAAAAGCTGAAGGAAGTGACGGTGGAACAACTCCCCGTAACGATTCCGAAGGAGCACCTCCCGCATGCTGAATCTATTCAGGGGTAAGACGGTAACGCGCGAGCGGCACCGCAAAGACTACGTTTTTGAAGGGATCCGCAAAGCGCTGTCGATGGACAGCGAGGATAAGTACGCCTATCTCGCGCTCGGGCAACTGCTGCGCGAACGGGGTGAGCTGGAGCAGGCCATCAAAATACACAAAACTTTGCAAATCGGGACGGATCGCGATGTGTTTGCCCGCTCACTGCTGGAACTGGCGCGTGATTACAAGGCGGCTGGTTTGTATGATCGTGCCAAAGAATCACTGCAGGAATACCTTGG
>NZ_AWNK01000023.1 GCF_000469585.1 Chrysiogenes arsenatis DSM 11915 | reverse complement strand
AGTTTCTCAGGCTGAGTTGGAAAAGCTGAACATTCCAGAAAAAATGTTATCTCAATTGCGAGCAGCAAAATCCCCTTTGATCGAGATTGGCATTAAAACGGTGCATAACAAATACGATGAAAGCGACCAGTGCATCGGCATCGAAACATTTGACCTAGATAGCGACGAGTCAGAAGGTACGAAAAAATATTTCAGCCTTTCCGCTCCGTTCTTGGATACCTTAAAAAACGGAAAAATTCTTTTTGTTGACGAACTCGACAGCAGTCTCCACCCAATGCTCACTATCTCTTTGATTTCGATGTTTAACAACCCGAAAATCAATACAAAAAATGCCCAATTGATTTTTACAACACACGATACAAATCTGCTCAACCAACAACTTTTTCACAAGTCACAGATTTGGTTCACTGAAAAAGATAGCTATGGGGTTACACACCTTCATTCACTGGCGGAATATAAAAAGGTTCGCCCCACAGACAATATAGAAAAACATTACGTTCAAGGGAAATATGGGGCTATCCCCTATCTTGGCACCTTTACTTTTGCGGAGAAGTCGTAATGGCGCGGAGAAAATCGAATCGAGAAAAACATTCCTCGCGCAACACTCCTGCAAAGTACACGAAACGGCGTGAAAACAAATTGGAACAGCGCCATCTTGTCATTCTCGCTTGTGAGGACAAAAAAAGTGCACGCCTTTACTTTGAGCGCTATTTTGAAATTCTGAGAAATGCCAGAAGGCTTTCTGGTTTGTCGTGCGTTGTTGCCAATCATCAGCACACTGACCCGACAGGAGTGCTTCAAGATCTGCTTGCCTACGAAGGTGTCTATGGCAACACATACAAAGATTACGAACACCGCTGGATTGTCATCGATCGTGACGAGGAGCGTTGTGGTGGAGGCGGACATACTCGTCAGAACTTTGATCAGGCTTTAGAAAAAGCGTCAAAAAACCGCCCGGAGATTAAAGTTGCTTGGTCTAACCCATGTTTTGAAATTTGGTATTTGTTGCATTTTCATTATCACAACACGGCTATTGACCGGGATCAGGTAATCGTAAAATTGGCACAGGCCATGCGTGCGC
>NZ_AWNK01000022.1 GCF_000469585.1 Chrysiogenes arsenatis DSM 11915 | reverse complement strand
CTTTCATGCCACAAAATTCAAGCTATGTCTGACCATATGCACAATGCAGGTTTGCACTTGGGTGTTCGGATAAGCGGCTTCTATAGCTTCTGGGAACCCTTTTAAGCCGTCAACGCAAGCTATGAAAATATCCTTAACTCCACGGTTTTGTAGTCCGTTAAGAATACTAAGCCAGAACTTTGCCCCTTCATTTTCCGCGATCCACATGCCAAGAACTTCCTTTTGTCCCTCCATGGTGACAGCCAACGCGAGATACACTGCTTTGTTGATAATGTGTCCGCCTTGTCTCCCTTTCACCCTGATAGCATCCAGATAAACAATGGGGTAAACTTCATCAAGGGGACGGTTTTGCCATGATTTCACATCGTCAATCACAGCATCGGTTACTTGGGATATTAAGGTGGGGGAAACCTCCACACCATACATTTCTTCCAAGTGAACTTGAATGTCCCGTGTACTCATGCCCAGCGCGTACATAGAGAGGATTTTATCGTCAAAACCATGAAAACGGCTTTGACCTTTGGGGATAATTTTTGGCTCAAAACTGGCGTCGCGGTCACGGGGGACATTGATCTGAAGCTCACCAAACTCGCCGCTAATAGTCTTTGGATATTTGCCGTTGCGTGAGTTTCCAGCCTGCTTGTCTGACTTTCCATGTTTGGCATAGCCAAGATGGTCTGTCATCTCTGTCTGCATTGCACGCTCTACAAGTCGCTTCGTTAACTCTTTGAGTAGACCGCCTTCGCCTACAAGATCTTCAGGCTTTTTATAGTTGACAAGAAGCTGGTCGAGAAGTTCATCGGAAATGGCCATGGGATACTCCTTGAGATATGATCAGAATAGTATCTTAAATGGCCACTTACACAAAATATTTTACACACTCCCGCTTTCCAGTCTCTGATCGGCATTGTCCACTTCTTTGAAATATTGCGTAACGCCATATAAAAGAGCTTGAATATTGCTTCGTCGTCGGGAAATGCTCCACGGTTCTTGGTTACCTTGCGCAGCGAGTGGTTTAATGATTCAATGGCATTGGTGGTGTAGATTGCCTTTCTGATATCGGGCGGATAGTTGAAAAATGGGATTATTCGCTCCCAGTTGCGGCGCCATGATTGGCTGACCATTGGATGAGTGGCATCCCATTTTGTTTCAAATTGTTCAAGATTCCTCCGCGCCTGCTCTTCTGTTGGCGCGGCATAAATTTCTTTCAAGTCGGCGGCCATCTGTTTGCGCTCTTTCCATGCCACAAAATTCAAGCTATGTCTGACCATATGCACAATGCAGGTTTGCACTTGGGTGTTCGGATAAGCGGCTTCTATAGCTTCTGGGAACCCTTTTAAGCCGTCAACGCAAGCTATGAAAATATCCTTAACTCCACGGTTTTGTAGTCCGTTAAGAATACTAAGCCAGAACTTTGCCCCTTCATTTTCCGCGATCCACATGCCAAGAACTTCCTTTTGTCCCTCCATGGTGACAGCCAACGCGAGATACACTGCTTTGTTGATAATGTGTCCGCCTTGTCTCCCTTTCACCCTGATAGCATCCAGATAAACAATGGGGTAAACTTCATCAAGGGGACGGTTTTGCCATGATTTCACATCGTCAATCACAGCATCGGTTACTTGGGATATTAAGGTGGGGGAAACCTCCACACCATACATTTCTTCCAAGTGAACTTGAATGTCCCGTGTACTCATGCCCAGCGCGTACATAGAGAGGATTTTATCGTCAAAACCATGAAAACGGCTTTGACCTTTGGGGATAATTTTTGGCTCAAAACTGGCGTCGCGGTCACGGGGGACATTGATCTGAAGCTCACCAAACTCGCCGCTAATAGTCTTTGGATATTTGCCGTTGCGTGAGTTTCCAGCCTGCTTGTCTGACTTTCCATGTTTGGCATAGCCAAGATGGTCTGTCATCTCTGTCTGCATTGCACGCTCTACAAGTCGCTTCGTTAACTCTTTGAGTAGACCGCCTTCGCCTACAAGATCTTCAGGCTTTTTATAGTTGACAAGAAGCTGGTCGAGAAGTTCATCGGAAATGGCCATGGGATACTCCTTGAGATATGA
>NZ_AWNK01000021.1 GCF_000469585.1 Chrysiogenes arsenatis DSM 11915 | reverse complement strand
CCATTGTTTATCTGGATGCTATCAGGGTGAAAGGGGAGACAAGGCGGACACATTATCAACAAAGCAGTGTATCTCGCGTTGGCTGTCACCATGGAGGGACAAAAGGAAGTTCTTGGCATGTGGATCGCGGAAAATGAAGGGGCAAAGTTCTGGCTTAGTATTCTTAACGGACTACAAAACCGTGGAGTTAAGGATATTTTCATAGCTTGCGTTGACGGCTTAAAAGGGTTCCCAGAAGCTATAGAAGCCGCTTATCCGAACACCCAAGTGCAAACCTGCATTGTGCATATGGTCAGACATAGCTTGAATTTTGTGGCATGGAAAGAGCGCAAACAGATGGCCGCCGACTTGAAAGAAATTTATGCCGCGCCAACAGAAGAGCAGGCGCGGAGGAATCTTGAACAATTTGAAACAAAATGGGATGCCACTCATCCAATGGTCAGCCAATCATGGCGCCGCAACTGGGAGCGAATAATCCCATTTTTCAACTATCCGCCCGATATCAGAAAGGCAATCTACACCACCAATGCCATTGAATCATTAAACCACTCGCTGCGCAAGGTAACCAAGAACCGTGGAGCATTTCCCGACGACGAAGCAATATTCAAGCTCTTTTATATGGCGTTACGCAATATTTCAAAGAAGTGGACAATGCCGATCAGAGACTGGAAAGCGGCTCTTAATCAGTTCTGTATTTTCTTTGAGGGGAGGGTGCCAATGCAAAATTGATGTCTTCCGCTACTTACACAAAATTATTGACAGACCCATTGCGTATTCCCCATGAGCTGCTTACCCCTCTCAGTAGTATTCTGTTATACGCAGAACTGGTTATTGATGAGGAGCCAAACAATCTGAGTCACCGAGAAATCACCCCCATGGCTCGTTCAATTCAAAGCGCTGCCCATCGACTACTGGAAACTATACACAAGTATCTACTCTATAATGAGCTGCAGATCTTACGTTTTACCGAACGCAAGAGTAAATTGCGAGAAATACAGGATAACCTGCATGACATTATTCTCCACACTGGTCGCGCTGTTGCCGGAAAATGGAAACGACAAGAAGATCTAAGGGAAATCTTGGGCGATAGCGCTGTTCGCGCCTGCATCCCCTATTTTTGCCATGTGGTGCGGCAACTTGTCGACAATGCTTGCAAATTCTCTCCGATCGGTAGTCCGATTACTCTGCAATACTTCAAGTCTAATGGCGAGGTAACCCTGAGCATCAAAGACCAAGGTCGGGGAATTTCCACTGAAGACACCAAACGGCTGGGGGCGTTTCAGCAGTTTGAACGCAATCGGTACGAGCAACAAGGCTCTGGGCTAGGGTTGGCAATTGTTAAGCATATACTTGAGTATAATAGGGGAACACTGAATATCCAGAGTGTTCCTAATGAAGGTACAACTGTAACTGTAACCTTTCCCATTACAGCAGAATCCGAATGAAGCCTTCTACCAAAAATTACTTGCAGTTAAAATTCATTGTTATCTCATTCTGTATTATGAGTATATCGGTCTTATGGGCTGGGGGAGTGTGGCATATTGTCAGTTCACACTCTCTGAGTATCCAACAAGTAAAACAGAATATTGATAACCTGACTTTCACTCAGGAGAAATACGTTAAGCTCACTATCGGAGCAATAGATACAATCATTCAGGAGACTTTGCACGGCCTTTCAACAGGAGACCTTTTGATAGAAAGTGAGGCAGGTAGGCAGCGTTTGCACTCTGTAGTCGAACGTATTCCCGAAGTGGCGGGAATTGCTGTTGGGCGACAATTACCTTGTCCTCCTGACGACAATTACCTTGGCCGCATGAGTGGACTACACTGACGAAATATTCATCAAGGAGTATTTCGTTGTCCTACAAACCCATCACTCATCAGCAAAGGATGCTTTACATGCAACATCGCAACAAGGGACAAACGCAAACACTCAGCGCAGCAAAAGCAGGCATGAGTACGAGAACAGCACGCCGACTTGATCAAGCACCTCCAGACACAACACCACATGTGCGCCCATGGCGCACGCGTCATGATCCGCTTAGTTCAGTATGGGATTCAGAACTTCTTCCTTTACTGCAAGATAAGCCTGAATTATCCGGTCTGACATTGTGGGAGTATCTCGACGATAAATATCCTGGGGAGTATCCATCTTGTCTTTTGCGGACCATTCAGCGTCGGGTAAAGTTTTTTCGGGCAACACAGGGAAACGCAAAGGAAGCTATCTTTCGGCAGGATGTTCCTTTTGGCCGGATGGGGTTATCAGATTTTTCACACCCAAACGACGCTATTACATTACGCAAGGAGCCATTTGCGCATTTACTCTACCAGTTCCGACTTGCGTCCAGTGGTTGGCGGTACGCTCAAGTAATTCAAGGCGGCGAGAGTTACAGCGCGCTTGCGGATGGATTGCAAAATGCGTTCAGCCGCTTGGGTGGTTGTCCGATAGAGCACCGCACCGACAGCTTAAGTGCGGCATTCAATAATGCTTCCGAGCAAGAAGAACTTACGCGCAATTACAAAGCCCTC
>NZ_AWNK01000020.1 GCF_000469585.1 Chrysiogenes arsenatis DSM 11915 | reverse complement strand
TCTGTTTGCGCTCTTTCCATGCCACAAAATTCAAGCTATGTCTGACCATATGCACAATGCAGGTTTGCACTTGGGTGTTCGGATAAGCGGCTTCTATAGCTTCTGGGAACCCTTTTAAGCCGTCAACGCAAGCTATGAAAATATCCTTAACTCCACGGTTTTGTAGTCCGTTAAGAATACTAAGCCAGAACTTTGCCCCTTCATTTTCCGCGATCCACATGCCAAGAACTTCCTTTTGTCCCTCCATGGTGACAGCCAACGCGAGATACACTGCTTTGTTGATAATGTGTCCGCCTTGTCTCCCTTTCACCCTGATAGCATCCAGATAAACAATGGGGTAAACTTCATCAAGGGGACGGTTTTGCCATGATTTCACATCGTCAATCACAGCATCGGTTACTTGGGATATTAAGGTGGGGGAAACCTCCACACCATACATTTCTTCCAAGTGAACTTGAATGTCCCGTGTACTCATGCCCAGCGCGTACATAGAGAGGATTTTATCGTCAAAACCATGAAAACGGCTTTGACCTTTGGGGATAATTTTTGGCTCAAAACTGGCGTCGCGGTCACGGGGGACATTGATCTGAAGCTCACCAAACTCGCCGCTAATAGTCTTTGGATATTTGCCGTTGCGTGAGTTTCCAGCCTGCTTGTCTGACTTTCCATGTTTGGCATAGCCAAGATGGTCTGTCATCTCTGTCTGCATTGCACGCTCTACAAGTCGCTTCGTTAACTCTTTGAGTAGACCGCCTTCGCCTACAAGATCTTCAGGCTTTTTATAGTTGACAAGAAGCTGGTCGAGAAGTTCATCGGAAATGGCCATGGGATACTCCTTGAGATATGATCAGAATAGTATCTTAAATGGCCACTTACACAAAATATTTTACACACTCGGTTAACGCCGTGGCGCTTTGCTGCTTGAGCGTATGTTTTTTTGCGAGATATAATCATCCCAACACTCTCCATATCTCACGGTTGCGAGATATGGAGAGCATTTCCCTTCCTTATGTCAAAAAAAATGCTATAACCCATCGCGAAGCTTCCATAACTCGCAGCCGCGGGATAAGAAAGGCAAGCCTATGCGTAGTGGCCAATTTAAAAAAATGCCCACCGGTTACACCGCCTTTTTTCCAGCACCTCTCCCACCAACACCACCAATCAGTCTGGAGGGTGATCTCGCTCTGTTGCTTTCGGAAGCGGATCGCGCCTTGGGTGCGTTAAATGTCGTTGTCACTGTTTTACCAAATCCCGATCTGCTGGTTGGGATGTTTATTCAGAAGGAAGCGCTACTTAGTTCCCAGATCGAAGGAACGCAATCTTCGTTGGTCGATGTACTTGGCGCGGACGAAAACCATGTGCCAACGGTCGACGTGGGCGAAGTCATCAATTATGTCAAGGCCATGCGTCATGGATTGAAACGGCTCCGAGAGGATGATTTCCCGATGTCGTTGCGTTTGATTCGAGAAATCCATGGGGTGCTGATGCAGCAGGTGCGTGGAGGAGACACCCACCTGACTCCCGGGGAGTTCCGCCGCATGCAAAACTGGATCGGCGGCACCAATCTCGTCAATGCCAGATTTGTTCCGCCGCCCGTCGAAGTTATGCACGATGCGCTGAGTGCTTTCGAGCGATATCTGCACGAAGATGACGCCATGCCACCATTGATCCGCTGTGGCTTGCTCCATTATCAGTTCGAAACCATCCACCCCTTTAACGACGGTAATGGCCGGGTCGGGCGCCTGTTGATGACGCTGTATCTCGTCTGGAAGGGGATTCTTGATGAGCCGATGCTTTACTTGAGTGCCTACCTGAAAACCTATCAGCAGGAATATTACGATCGCCTGACGCAAGTGCGAACGGATGGCAACTTCGAAGCTTGGATTCGGTTTTTTCTCGAAGGCATTCGTGAGGTTTCCCAGATGGTGCTCCAGACAACCAAGAAAATCCAGCTTTTGGAAAGAACGGATTCGGATCGCTTGGTGGCGCATGGGGAAGGATCGTACGGCCTTACTCTGCTGCGCGGTTTGATGCGTCAACCAGTGGTTATGGTCAACGACGTGGCCAGCATGGTCGGGATCAGTTACACCAAGGCCAATGCGTTGATTGCTGCCTGCGAAAAACTTGGTATTTTGCGGCAACGGGGAGTTGGAAAAAGAAACCGGAAGTTTATCTACCATGACTATGTGGAGATTTTGAGCGAGGGAACCGAGCTGAGCATGGGCACTGTTGAATGAGTTGGGGGATGCGTGATGTGGTAGTGCGCGAAAAGAAAAGACGAAAACCTTCGAGCACATCGAAAAATCATGTCTCTATCTCTTTTTGTAACCGTGCCCACAGTGGTTTTAACTGCTTCTTGATAGAACCAGATAATAAGACTTCTGAAGCTCGGTATCCGTAACGCAGGAAGTTCGTTTTGCCTAAGTGTGAATATCTCTGATATAGCTGGCGCTTGAATAAAGGTTTTTGATCTTCACCGCGAGACGATTTTATGGAATTTCTTTTTCTCATAGTTGCTTTAGCCATTTTCACGCCACGCTTCATACGCTCAGAATATCTGGCTAAGGCAGCAGATCGGATCAATACCCTTTGCCCGTCAAAAGTGAATCCTAAATACTGGAGCGGTTTATCGGCACTTTGGGTGCCAGCAGCTACAGTAAATGTGCGAAGCTCAGTCTTCTCAGGATTGATGGATATCTTTAGCTTCTGTATTTCCTTTTGAACTTCTCCTGCCACTTCGTCACGCTTTTCTGTTGGAACAATAAAAAGCATATCATCGCAGTAACGATAGTAGTCGCCGCCAATTAAAGTCATTTTACTGCACATGAGTTGATCAAATTCGATCATGTAGATATTAGACAGAAGCGCGCTGATTGGAGTCCCTTGCGGAATTCCCTTCCCTGTCTTGTTTTGGGTAATCAAACCTCCACAGCGGACTTTTTCTCGGAATTCCCGCGCAGAGCAGATTCTATGTCGTCCGAATCTTGGATTATGTTTCGATATTTCTAGCGTTTCGAATAATGCATCTCGATCTACCGTCGAAAACCTTGTTAAGGACTTAAATACTGCATAGTGATCGCTGGGCAGCTTTACGTCTTTGAGAATCAGTGCCCAAGCTAGCTTGAGATAGTCGTGATCGAGATTATCGAAGAAGCCTTTAATGTCCATCGCAACAGCGCTACAATTACCTTTCGCCCTGATTGACTCAAAAACTTCAGCGGCGAAATCAATATTGCTTTTACTCAAGGCTCGAAATGCTAGAACATGATCATCTATTCTGCGAGCTTTCAGCTCTTTCTCGTAAAGCTGCCCTAACTGCCAAGAATAATAACTGTAAATGTGGCTATCTAAATGGGCAGCATAGGCTATGTCACGGGACTTTGGGTGCCTTTTCAGCAATTTCGTTTCGGAGTCTCGCTTAAATTTTTCAGTTGTGATTTGGTAAGAGATTAGAGGATAGAACGCATGCGAAGACACACGATTTGGGTCAGTGACTAACTGATGAGCTTGAATGAAACCAACAGCTGGGTCAAAATGCAAATAATTCCGATTTCGGTACCACGGATATTTTTCTTTACGCAAATAGCCCCCATCGTCTCGGAACAGCAAACCGGATGGGGCATAAGACTGCGGCTATCTCACAGCCTCCATCCGGCTAAGCCAAGTGGCCTTTCTCACACCATCTCACCCTCCTGCGAACAGAAGAGCCACGCCGCGTCTGCTAGAAATGATTTATAATACTTGTATCACTCTCACGATGGAGGTATCCATGAAGATTCTCGCATGCGTGGTGTTGTCAATATTCTCAGTATACCTCGGAGGCACGCCAATAATTACGCTTGACAACCTGTGACACACCTCAGCACCTACCGCACTGAGCGTTAAAAAATTAGCTTAATTGTTTGCTAAGCTCAACTCTTAATTTGCTCATAACTTTTCGAATGGTATATTCTTCTGTAGATAATTGACTAAAACGTGAATGGAGCCTTCCATATGAATTCTTTGAACACCATTACGGTCGGAACGCTTTATCATAACAATGCCAGTTCTCCATCGAAAAGTTGATGGGCGGCAAATTATTGAGATTATCAAGCTCTGCCAATTAAACTTCCGGTACATTAACGCATTGCCATGTAAGATGAGCCGGAGCACACTGACTTCATCTGCTTTGTGGTGGCGCATCACTCATCCTCAAGGAGGTTCTGCCAAGGGTCGCCAGACAGGCTTTTCTTTTCACCGGCACTTTCTACACTTTCAAGCACCGCGACGACGGCGCTCAGTTTTTCTTGCGGGATAAGCATAACCTCGCTGTTCAGCCCTTTGGCAATCAACTCCAGCGTGTCAAGCCTTGGGTTGCCTTTCGCCTCTAAGCGCTGATATTGCTGCCGGGAAAATCCGATACGCATCATCATATCGCTTTGCTTGAACCCTAGTGCCGTACGTCTTTTTTTGAGTTGCTGGAGTAGGGCGCCTGCCATTGTCGTCTCCTGTGTTGCTATTTTAGATATAGGAGTCATATTAGTTGCCTGTTGCTCTGTGTCAACATTTGTGTTGCTCTTTAGGTGAGCGTTTTAGCAGTGAAATCAAATGCAAAATCATTGTATTCTTGTCCTCTCGAAATCCGCAGGAGGTAATCATGGAAGCTACAGACAAAGTGTTGGAAGTCATGCGCACAGCGGGTGAGCCACTGAATGCTGGCAAAGTTGCCGAGCTGAGTGGTCTTGACCGCAAGACGGTCGATAAGGCCATGGATCAGCTCAAGAAGGCCGAAAAAATCGTTTCGCCGAAGCGTTGTTACTGGACGCCGGCATAGTTCTACTGTCACCGTAGCGCACTATTTTGGCGTGCCTCTTGACGTTTTTTCGCTGTTGAATATCCTCTGGGGTGCCGATAGCAGTAGTAGCATCGCAAGTACAAAGCAGTATACTGGAGGGATCTCATGGCACTTTCAGGGATTGGAAGTACCCCATCATTTTCCTACACTTCTTGGCAGTTTCCAGCAAAAAACAATGCTGAAGAAGCGGCTCCTGATAAGAATGCCGCGCAGAAACAACAGGAAGCCGAAAAGCAGCGGGTCGTCACCGAGCTGAGGCAACGCGACGCCGAAGTGCGACAGCACGAGCAGGCGCATATGGCGGCGGCAGGCGGTTTATCTATTGGCGGCGCCAGTTACGAAATGCAGGTTGGGCCGGATGGAAAAAGCTATGCGGTGGGTGGTGAAGTCAGCATCGACACGGCGGCCGTCTCTGGTGACCCTGAAGCGACCTTGCGCAAGGCTGAAACGATTCGCTCAGCGGCGCTTGCTCCGGCAAATCCATCGTCGCAGGATATGAAAGTCGCGGCTCAGGCGACGCAGATGCAGGCGAATGCACAGCGCGAATTGGCCGAACAGAAAGCAGCGGAACGTCAGGAACGCCAAGGTGTTGCGGGATATACTCAGCACGGAATAGCGGCCACGCCGCCGATGGGGTCTGTCAATAATTTTGTGTAAGTAGCGGAAGACATCAATTTTGCATTGGCACCCTCCCCTCAAAGAAAATACAGAACTGATTAAGAGCCGCTTTCCAGTCTCTGATCGGCATTGTCCACTTCTTTGAAATATTGCGTAACGCCATATAAAAGAGCTTGAATATTGCTTCGTCGTCGGGAAATGCTCCACGGTTCTTGGTTACCTTGCGCAGCGAGTGGTTTAATGATTCAATGGCATTGGTGGTGTAGATTGCCTTTCTGATATCGGGCGGATAGTTGAAAAATGGGATTATTCGCTCCCAGTTGCGGCGCCATGATTGGCTGACCATTGGATGAGTGGCATCCCATTTTGTTTCAAATTGTTCAAGATTCCTCCGCGCCTGCTCTTCTGTTGGCGCGGCATAAATTTCTTTCAAGTCGGCGGCCATCTGTTTGCGCTCTTTCCATGCCACAAAATTCAAGCTATGTCTGACCATATGCACAATGCAGGTTTGCACTTGGGTGTTCGGATAAGCGGCTTCTATAGCTTCTGGGAACCCTTTTAAGCCGTCAACGCAAGCTATGAAAATATCCTTAACTCCACGGTTTTGTAGTCCGTTAAGAATACTAAGCCAGAACTTTGCCCCTTCATTTTCCGCGATCCACATGCCAAGAACTTCCTTTTGTCCCTCCATGGTGACAGCCAACGCGAGATACACTGCTTTGTTGATAATGTGTCCGCCTTGTCTCCCTTCACCTG
>NZ_AWNK01000019.1 GCF_000469585.1 Chrysiogenes arsenatis DSM 11915 | reverse complement strand
TGAAAAATGGGATTATTCGCTCCCAGTTGCGGCGCCATGATTGGCTGACCATTGGATGAGTGGCATCCCATTTTGTTTCAAATTGTTCAAGATTCCTCCGCGCCTGCTCTTCTGTTGGCGCGGCATAAATTTCTTTCAAGTCGGCGGCCATCTGTTTGCGCTCTTTCCATGCCACAAAATTCAAGCTATGTCTGACCATATGCACAATGCAGGTTTGCACTTGGGTGTTCGGATAAGCGGCTTCTATAGCTTCTGGGAACCCTTTTAAGCCGTCAACGCAAGCTATGAAAATATCCTTAACTCCACGGTTTTGTAGTCCGTTAAGAATACTAAGCCAGAACTTTGCCCCTTCATTTTCCGCGATCCACATGCCAAGAACTTCCTTTTGTCCCTCCATGGTGACAGCCAACGCGAGATACACTGCTTTGTTGATAATGTGTCCGCCTTGTCTCCCTTTCACCCTGATAGCATCCAGATAAACAATGGGGTAAACTTCATCAAGGGGACGGTTTTGCCATGATTTCACATCGTCAATCACAGCATCGGTTACTTGGGATATTAAGGTGGGGGAAACCTCCACACCATACATTTCTTCCAAGTGAACTTGAATGTCCCGTGTACTCATGCCCAGCGCGTACATAGAGAGGATTTTATCGTCAAAACCATGAAAACGGCTTTGACCTTTGGGGATAATTTTTGGCTCAAAACTGGCGTCGCGGTCACGGGGGACATTGATCTGAAGCTCACCAAACTCGCCGCTAATAGTCTTTGGATATTTGCCGTTGCGTGAGTTTCCAGCCTGCTTGTCTGACTTTCCATGTTTGGCATAGCCAAGATGGTCTGTCATCTCTGTCTGCATTGCACGCTCTACAAGTCGCTTCGTTAACTCTTTGAGTAGACCGCCTTCGCCTACAAGATCTTCAGGCTTTTTATAGTTGACAAGAAGCTGGTCGAGAAGTTCATCGGAAATGGCCATGGGATACTCCTTGAGATATGATCAGAATAGTATCTTAAATGGCCACTTACACAAAATATTTTACACACTCTACGCAATGCCAGCTCGGAGCACAGGGCTTCTGAGCGTTTCTTCTCCTGCTCAAGCTGCCATTGCCTTTTCTGTAAGCGAATTTCTATTGCTTGTAATAGTTCCTGGATGGGTGAAGGTTTTAGTATATAATCATCGGCACCCATAAGCATACCGCGCCGAACATCCTCTTTGTCTACCTTGGCAGTAAGGAAAAGAAAGGGAATACTCGCCGTCTGTGGATGACTCTTGAGAGTTTCAAATACCTGATATCCATCCATTTTTGGCATCATGATATCGCACAGCACCAAATCATGATTACTTTCAAAAGCTTTGCGCACCCCTTCCTCACCATCTTGGGCGTCATCGACGTCATAGTTTTCCAGTGTTAGCAGTTCAACCATGTTGTGGCGTAGCACCGGATCATCTTCGATCAGTAGAATTCGGCTCATGGCTATCCTCCTCTGTAATGCTTTTGGTGTTTTGGGGTATAGTGACAGTGAAAGTACTTCCCCGGTTAAGCGTACTTTCAATATGAATAGTGCCGCCATGTAGGTCGAGGCAGCGCTTAACGATCATCATGCCGATACCAGTACCTTGGATATTGCTTGCGTTGCTACCGCGAAAAAAGGCTTCAAACAGATGCTCCAAATCGCTTTCTGTGATTCCTTGGCCAAAGTCAGTGACACCAAAGCACAGTCCGCTGTCACTTCCGAACACAGAAAAATAGACTGGTGATGTAACAGGCGAATACTTTAAGGAGTTACTCAGTAAGTTGGTGAGAATGTGATGCAGTAAACTTTCATCGAGCATGGCGAAAGTCGGAATATCATCGAACTTAATCCGAATACGTTCTCCTGGGAAAACGTTGTGTAACTGCGCTTGGAGATTGCGACACATACTCTTGAGATCAACGCAAGTTGGGTTAAAACTTGTTCGTCCTGAGTCTATTGCACCTAAAGAAAGGATCTCTTCCATCATAAATACCATGCGCTGTACTCCACCGAGGATAGTTTCCAAATGCTCGGTGCGGCGCTCTGGGCTTAGGCGCTCTAGGTATTTCTTGAGAAGTTCTGCCGAACCCATAATACCGGCAAGAGGAGTGCGGAATTCATGTGAAACCATCTGTACAAAGGTGCTTTTTAGCTCATTGAGCTCCTCTTGCTGGCGCAGGCTGCGCAAAAGTTCCTCTTCATAGCGCTTGCGTTTTGTTATGTCAGTAACATAGGTGACCATTCGCCATTGCCCGCTTGTGTCAGTGAATATCGTTGACACCATCTCCGCGAGAAAGATTTCTCCATTCTGCCGCACAAGCATCCATTCTTTAATGGATCTCTTCTTGGGTGTGCTACCAAATTGCCGAAACCACTGATGCCAAGTCCTCCGGCTTTCTTCTGGAAGGAACTTGGTTAAACTGTTTCCGATAAGGGATTCATATGGGTAATCCACTTTGCGACACATGGCGGGATTTACCCATTCTATTATGCCATCAGTGTTTATTATCACCACTCCTAAGGGGGTGCTTTCCAATAATCGCCACAAGCGTTGTTCACTGTTGCGCAGTGCTTCTTCAACTTTCTTTTGGGGACTGATATCCCTCATGATTGAGGAAAGATATTCCAGATTACCGTGATTGTCACGGTGGGCTATAATCACCTGAGTGACGGGAGTTAACTTCCCTTGACGGTTGATAATAATATTTTCGCCCTGCCAGATGCCATTAGCAATAGCAAAAGGAATTGCAATTGTGTTGAGAGTTTTTAGCGATTCTGGTGGATGGAAACTATCGAATGAGATGGTAGTAACATCTTCCTCTGGGCTCACACCAACCATAGCTCGCCCATGGGAATTCCAGAATGTCATGTGGCCGTCGGGAGTCGCAATATTTACACTGTCGGTGGTGGCTTCCAAAATACGAACCAAATGCTCTTGCTGCTCTTCAAGGACTCGGCGCTCAGTTATATCAGCGTGGGTGCCAATCATGCGCAATGGTTTCTTATCGCCTGTCCAGCTCATCACTTTCCCTTGGGAGCTAATCCAACGATAACTGCCATCACGATGCTGCAAACGATATTCGGAACGATAGAGTCGGTCCGGTTCCATAAAAGCGGGTTCATGCGCTTTCATCACCCGTGCGTAGTCATCAGGGTGTATACGCTGCTGCCACTGCTCGATAGAGTTCATCAGCTCATTGTCGCTGTAACCCAGGATTTCCTTCCAACGCGGCGAAAAATAGACCTCTGAGTTTTGGATATTCCATTCCCAGACACCAACTTGAGTACCTTCGAGAGCAAACTGCCACCGGTGTTGACTGGCATTCGGTTCACCTGCAAGTTTTTCCATGCCGACTTCAGTCGCAACCATTGATGGGGTATGGGACGTTTGCGTTGCGAGTATATAGCCGCCTTGCGGTAAATCTAGTGAGATCATTGATAACTCAAGCAGAACTTCGCCGTTAGGTAATTGCACCGCAACAACAGCCGTTTCTCGTGTTTCTGCAACAGATTTTATTGCGTTTTCAATTGGAAGTGCATCTGGCAGAATAGACAAATAGCTACCAAGAAGCTCTTCTCGCTGACAGCCAAGTAATAGAAGTGCTCCATCACTCGCATCAATAATTATTCCGTTAATGCTAAAAAGCAGTGTAATACTCCGAGATAAACGGAAAATGCGTAAAAATACATCCTGTGGCGGAGAAACGAGAGTGTCGTCCATGGCTTGTTCCTGCGTCGCTGGAATAACGAAAGTAAAGTATCTTTCGTTTGATGGGTGTTAACCGCAATCTGAAGAATTGTAAAAATTAGGGTCTAAGTTAAGCCGTATATAGTTCAGTACTGTGATAGATTCGACAGGCTTGCAAAATGCTTTATTGATCTTCCCTTTAATCCCGTGTGCCACATCCATATTAATAGTGCCACTAAAGACTATAATAGGCGTATTAGCATTCAGAAAGCTGCGCTTGCGAATACTGTCTATCATTTGTACACCTCCTAGTTTTGGCATAGAAATATCAGTGATAATGAGATCAAATTTTTCCTTGGTTACGCGCTCAATTCCACGCTGACCGTTTTCAGCAGTCGCCACACTATAACCTTCAAGAGTAAGGATCGTGGTGAGGTTGACGCGCAAGGTTTCATCATCATCAACGACAAGAATTCGCATAGGTAAAGGTTTTCTGTGCATAGTAATCTCCTAGTAATAGGACACAGTAATTAATTGCAAATAGCGTTACTCAGATGTACTTTCATAATTGAATATCTCACCGATGCTTATAGCAACATCGGAATGGGGTAGCAATGTTTTTTGCCGCTTAATGTAACAATCACGCGTCGCATAGTGTACGTTCGAAACAAATAGACACAAATGCAATTTCCTAACTATGCGAAATGTTGATAGTTATGGCGAATTGCGATATTTAAAAAATTATTAATGGAGAATGAGACGATAATATGGGATGGCAAAGTGTTACCGTTTTTATGAATTATCCCAGCACAAACTGGATCTTCTAAAATCAAGCACTATTCTGATCCTTTCACATAGAGCCGCTTGCAATTTTTCGCCACTCAAGGTAGTTTTTCATGTATAGATAGTTTTCTATACTCTTTCGCTCTAAAGTGAAGGAAGCCATACGTTCGTTATACACTTGTCAGGTAAGGAAAGCTCTATGCCGCTACGGCACAAAATTATTCTTCTCGGCTTCATGGCTCTTTCAGGGACACTATTCGCCCTTTGGTTGCAGTATAGCGATTACCGCGCCCAAGCCCGTCCAGTAGAACATGTTGCCCGCAATATTCAAATCATCACACTTCTCTCTAATGCGGTACATGAAATCCAGAAAGAACGTGGCAAAAGTGCTTTGGTCAAGGGCTCTAGAACGCTTTCTACTTACAAAGCCCAGATAAACGCCAGTGATGTGGCGCTCAGAGCCATTTCCCAAGAGTATGGGAACAGCACTACTGTTCGGCAATCGCTAGGGCAGATTCGCACTAAGGTGTTGGATAATTCTGAACTTCTTGTGGTGTATGGAGAATATAGCCTTTTATTGCAACAGCTTATTGATGAAATGGATACGCTTGGCAGTGAGCCAAGTACTGCAATCGCCAAAACGGATATGTACGCTCATATTCATCTAATTTCCGCCAAAGAATACCTTGGGCAGATCCGTGCTTTGCTCGGGTATTTTCTTGAACGTCAGATTACCGATGTTTCTGTAATGAACAACCTCATTCGTTTAAAAAGCCTTCATGACGAGGAAATGCGTAAGTTTCTACTGAAAAGCACTCCGGAACTGGCTTCATTTTTTCATGCTTCAACGGCTGAAAGTGACTTAAATATTATCGCCGATATTATCTTGCAACTTACCCAATCGGGACAATTTCCAACTAACCTCACCGTTGAAACGTGGTGGCAGCAAGCATCTCGCGCTATTGATCAACTCAAGGCATTGGAAGATAAATCGTTAGTAACTATTCGAGTGTTAATTAAGCAAGAGCTTGAATCATTCCGCAGCTCTATGCGGTGGCGCACCATAACGATTCTGGGTGCCGGTACACTTGCCCTCTTATTAGCCGTTTCGGCAACGATAACACTGTTGCGGGCGATTAGCCGGGCGACACGTACCATCGAATCTATTACGAACAACTGTAATTTTCAGCAACGCATACCCCTTAAACATTTTCCCGACGAAATAAAACGCATTTCTGCCAGCTTTAATCAGCTTTTAGAGACCGTACAAAAGCTATTGAAAGAAAAAGACATTCTCGCTTCGACTGATCCGCTTACCGGACTCAATAACCGCCTGTATTTTACAAAAGTGCTACACGAAGAAGCAGAGCGCAAGCGCCGTTCAGGTAAGCCAATGGCGTTGATTATGATAGATGCTGATCACTTTAAAGCCATTAACGATACCCACGGGCATAATATTGGCGACACGGTGTTGAAAAACCTTGCGACACTGATACAGTCAACGGTACGTTCAACCGACTTTATCGCTCGGTGGGGTGGCGAAGAATTTGTTCTTCTCCTACGCGATGACAACTGCGACGCTGCGTGTATTGCAGCGGAAAAGCTCCGTGTCAAAATTGAAAATACGAATTTTCCTGAGGTTGGCACGGTAACGTGCAGCTTCGGCGTCACTGCATGGAAGGTCGATGATAGCGAAGCGAGCTTTGTGGCGCGTGCAGACGATGCCCTTTATGCATCAAAGAATGCTGGGCGCAATTGTATTTCCTGCGTAAGTGCTGAAGGGGAAGCCATCACGTGTATCCACTGTCAACAGCAAACGAAACATTACAATTCATCTGGCGAACGTGCAAGAAAGTGAGATAAAGCCAATGAGAAGCATGCATGATACCTTCGAACATTATAACTTCAGCCAGACCGAACAAGCATCGTTAGAAGAGCTACGCGCCTTGGCATATCTTCATCGCGACCGATTTTCGCAAACCTTCCATGAGTTCATCTTCACCTTTGCCCATGCACGTGCCTTTATTGAAAACGAGTCACAGGTTTCTACCCACCACAGCAAAATGGGTGAATGGTTTGTTGCTCTGTTTGATGGGCGGTACGATGATGGATACGCGGGGTATCTTGATGGAATCAGCGATGCCCATGTCCGCATTGGCCTGCCAACTCATTATGTAAACGTCGGCATGAGTTACGTGCGCCGTTATGTTCGCTACCTGTTGACGCATGAAGGGCGGCTTGATCTGATGGATGCGGCTGAGAAAATTATCGACATCAACTTGGATATATTGACCAGTAGCTATAATAAGCAGGATGAGACCACCGTACTGACCGCCATGCGTTTGATTCGTGACGGCATACGCGACCACCGCATTGTCCCATGGCTGCAACCCATTTTTCACACGGAAAGCTTGCAGATCAGTCATTATGAGTGTTTAATGCGTATCGATGACCCGTCAGAAGGAATTCTTGCGCCGAACCGCTTTTTAGATATCGCTAAACGGTATCGCGCCTACCTACCGCTTTCTCGCAGCCTGATAGATGCTGTATTCGAGCACTTTCGCGGCACAACGCATCGCTTTGCCATCAATCTTGATTATGAAGATATTCTTGATGAACCACAGCGCGAATATATTCTGGAGTCTCTTCGCCTCTTTGCCCCTTCCGCCGGTCAGATAATCATCGAGCTGGTGGAAAGTGAACAGATGCGCGACCGAGCCATATTGGAAACATTCGCACAGGCCGTTCGTTCACATGGCGCCACTATCGCTATTGATGATTTTGGTAGTGGTTTTTCTAACTTTGACCACATCCTTGGGATTCAACCAGAGTGCATTAAAATCGACGGTTCACTTATCCGCGATGTCCACACCAACCCAGTACACGCCGCTGCAGTAGAAAGTATTGCGCTGATGGCTGGCAGGCTCGGAATTTACACCGTAGCCGAGTTTGTCCATTCGAATGAAGTGTTTGAGGCCGTCTGCAAACTTGGAATACAGTACGTGCAAGGGTACTATCTTGGTAAGCCACAGCCTCAGATATTGGAAAAGTAGGCGCGTTTGGATGAAATAAAAAGCCATCAGAATCAGCATGTGCTTCTGATGGCCATTGAGTTTAAGTCAGAGCATTTTGATTAAATGCCCGGTTTTTGGCCTCTTAACATAGCGACTTTTCCAGTACGTACCATTTCCTTAATACCAAATGGCCGAACCATATCAAGAAACGCATTCACTTTCTCTTCAGCACCAGTCACTTCGATAGTAATACTTTTCATGCCGACATCGACGGTCTTGCCACGGAAAATATCCATTATTTGCAAAATTTCACTGCGCGTCGCCGTACTGTTACAGCTTATCTTTACCAACATTAACTCGCGCTCCACATGATCTTCATTGGTAAGATCGGTGACTTTCAGCGTATTAATCAGCTTATGGAGTTGTTTCGTGATTTGCTCCACCACGGCATCGTCGCCAGTAGTGACTATCGTAATGCGGCTGAAGTTTTTATCATCTTGCGGGGCAACGGTCAGGCTCTCAATATTGTATCCGCGCCCACTAAAAAGACCTGTTACGCGCGAAAGAACACCAAATTGATTTTCTACAATAATGCTTATGGTATGTCGCATATTTTACTCCCTTATTGTGATTAGTCAGTCAGAATCATATCGCGGACGCTGGCTCCGGCAGGAACCATTGGCATAACGTTTTCTTCGCGTGCCGTAACGATATCGACGATAACCGGCCCTGGAGTTTCCAGCATCTTTTTGAGTATCCCTTCGACTTCGTCGATTTTATTCGTTCGTAGACCCGTGGCGCCATACGCCTCGCCAAGTTTGACAAAGTCAGGCTGCATTTCAATATCAGTCGACGAATAACGACGATCAAAGAAAAGTTGCTGCCACTGACGTACCATACCAAGGAAGCCGTTATTCAGGATGAGTATCTTTACGTTCCGTTTATGTTGTACAGCTATCATCATTTCTTGGATATTCATCTGAATGGAACCATCGCCCGCAACGTCAATGACAATGGCGTCAGGATTGGCAAATGCCGCACCAATAGCCGCAGGAAAGCCGTATCCCATGGTTCCAAGACCACCGGAAGTGATGAATTTCCGCGGATGTTCAAATTGAATAAATTGCGCCGCCCACATCTGATGCTGGCCAACTTCTGTGGTAACAAACACATTTTTACCCTTGATCATTTTTGAAAGGGTTTCAAGAACGAACTGCGGCTTAATCACATCGCCATCCTGCTGGTAGCTGAGCGGGAACTGCTCTTTCCATTCGGCAACTTGGCGAATCCACTCTTCATGGCCTTTTTTCAGTTCTTCAATATCGTGTTTCTGTAATTCTTCGAGCAGTTGACCAAGTACAATTTTAATATCGCCTACAACCGGATGGTGTGCGTAAACACTTTTGGATATCGATGAAGGATCAATATCAAAATGGATAACTTTTGCCCCTTTGGCAAACTCACTCAGTTTTCCCGTTACTCGGTCGTCAAAACGTGCGCCAACACAGATGATAAGATCGCAATCACTCACGGCCATGTTCGCTGCATAGCAACCGTGCATGCCAAGCATGCCAATAGCTAAATCGTCATATCCATCTATAGAGCCAAGCCCCATCAGAGTTTCCGTTACAGGAATACGCAGTGTATGCGCAAGTTGACGCAGTTCTTCGTTCGCATCCGCACTTTTGACACCGCCGCCAACGTAGAGCAGCGGGCGGCGTGCGTCGCGCACGTAATCAACAACTTTTTTAATTTGACCAGGGTGACCGGTCGTATTCGGCTTGTACCCGGCAATATTTACGGTATCTGGGTATACAAAGTCACATTTTGCATGGATTACATCTTTGGGGATATCGACCAGAACCGGGCCAGGGCGGCCAGTGCTCGCGATATGAAAGGCTTCTTTGATCGTGCGGGCAAGGTCAAGCACGTCTTTCACGAGGTAGCTGTGCTTTACGATGGGGCGTGTGATGCCGACAATATCTACCTCTTGGAAGGCATCATTACCAATGGCGCTGGTTGGAACCTGGCCGGTGAAAACTACCATTGGCACAGAATCCATGTAGGCGGTGGCAATGCCAGTCACCAAGTTGGTCGCTCCTGGGCCAGAGGTTGCAAGACAAACACCAACGCGACCGGTGGAGCGGGCATATCCATCCGCCGCGTGAACAGCTCCCTGCTCATGGCGGGTCAGGATGTGTTTGACATCGCAGTTATACAGTTCATCGTAAATACCAAGCAGTACGCCACCGGGATAGCCAAAAAACAGATCAACTTTTTCCTGACGTAAACATTCGACAAATATTTGTGCACCAGTCATTTGCATACAAAAATCCTCCAAGTATTACTCTGGTAGAAGCAGACTACCATTACGCTTTCAATATCGCGCCAGTATTCGCCGAAGTAACTAACTTCGCGTACCGTGCCAACCAGCCGGTTTTAATTTTTGGTTCTGGATGCGTAACGTTTGCGAGGCGACGCTCAAGCTCTTCTGGCGTTACGTCAAGGTGCAGACTCCGTTTTTCGAGATCAAGAATGATGGTATCCCCTTCTTGCACGGCAGCAATTGGGCCACCTTCGGCGGCTTCTGGTGATACATGGCCGATACATGGCCCGCGTGTGCCACCACTAAAGCGTCCATCGGTAATCAGGCAGACATGTTCGCCAAGTCCCATCCCCATGATCGCGGCGGTAGGAGCAAGCATTTCTCGCATGCCAGGCCCGCCCTTCGGTCCTTCGTAGCGGATGACAATGACGTCACCTTTATTGATTTTTTTCGCCATAATGTCAGCCATAGCCGCTTCTTCCGAGTTGTACACCCGTGCATTGCCGGTAAATAAACGCATGGCATCGGAAACAGCTGTCTGCTTAATGACGCTGCCGAATGGCGCAAGGTTTCCTTTCAGTACAGCGATGCCGCCCTCTTTTTTGACCGGGTTATCGGTTGGGCGAATGACATCACGATTATAGTTGATAGCTTGCGCCATAATGTCGTGAATCATCATCCCAGACGTTGTCAGGCAGTTGTGCATGGCGCTGGTGCCCAGTTCGCGCATGGCAGCAGGGATGCCACCAGCAAAATGGAAGTCTTCCATATAATAGATTCCAGCTGGTTTGAGACTGGATATATTTGGTGTGACACGACTGATTTCGTCGAAAATTTCCATCCCGAGTTCAATGCCACATTCATAGGCAATTGCGGGGATGTGTAAGGTTGTATTGGTTGAGCCGCCGAGTGCCATATCAATGCGAATCGCATTTTCAAAGGCTTCGCGGGTCATAATGTCGCGTGGTTTGATGTCCTGACGAACCAACTCGCAAATCCGCTCACCGGAATCCTGCGCAATTCGCTTTTTCTCAGCAAAACCGCACAGTGCCGTACCGCCATACGGCAAACTCATGCCGATAGCTTCGCTGACACACGCCATGGTATTGGCGGTGAAAAGTCCTTGGCAGGAACCACTTCCCGGACAGGCCGCCATTTCGAGATGGTCGAGTTCATCACGGGTAATAATTCCTTGTTGGCATTGCCCCATCGCTTCGAACGTGTCGGTAACAAAATCACGGCGAATGTTTTTGTAGTTGCCAGTCATCATCGGTCCGGCAGTCACCACGATTGCCGGCACATTCAGGCGAGCGGCTGCCATCAACATGCCAGGGGTGATTTTGTCACAGTTGGTCAACAGAACCAAGCCGTCAAGGGCGTGTGCCATGGTGACCGATTCGATCATGTCGGCAATCAGTTCCCGCGTTGACAGGGAGTAGTGCATGCCGATGTGTCCCATCGAGATTCCGTCGCAGACACCTGGTACGCTGAAAATAAACGATTGGCCGCCACCTGAGTGGACCCCCTTTTCAATAAAACGCTCCAAGTCGCGCATACCGACATGGCCTGGTATCAGGTCGGTAAAGCTCGAAACGATCCCGATGAAGGGACGTGCCATCGCGTCCTTTTTGAGGCCGGTGGCGTAGAGAAGCGAACGGTGTGGAGCCCGCTCGATCCCTTTTTTGATGCGATCACTTTTCATGAAGTCCTCCGGTTGCGGTTTCTCGTCGAAACTGCGTTATAAAAGAATGCGACAACTTACAGAAACGACCTGACGAATTCAAGTATTTTTCTCAATTTAGCTCATGCGACACCACTATAAGCAGATGTGCGTGATTGGCAAACCGTGCGATCTTCGTTATAGTAATTTTGTAATAAAACTGTCAGGAGGGCTGTATGATACACGACTTCGTTTTTCATAATCCAACAAAGATCATTTTCGGTGTAGGCAAAGAAGAGAAGATTGGTAAAGAGTTAGCGTCGCGTGGGCACCGCAAAACGCTTCTCGTGTACGGGCAGGAGTCTGTTCGCCGCAGCGGATTACTGAGCAGAGTGCAGCAGAATTTAGCCGCCCATGGAGTCGATTTTATTGAGCATGGCGGTGTTGTTTCCAACCCACTCCTATCACATACGCAAGCAGGGGTTGACCTTGCCCGTCGTGAACATGTCGATAGCGTGCTGGCAGTCGGTGGCGGTTCAGTGGTTGATGAAGCGAAAGCGATTGCTGTGGGGGCAAAACTCGATGGCGAATTATGGGATTGTTTCTTGGGTAACGCACCTATCCGCTCCGCGTTGCCCATTTTCGATATTCTGACCATCGCGGCAACTGGCAGCGAAATGAATGGCAATAGTGTGATTCTTAACGAACGGAAACAACAAAAATATGCGATTTCATCGCCTTATTGCTATCCGACGGTTTCGATACTCAATCCCGCGCTAACGTGTAGTGTTCCGGCTGACTATACGGCTTATAGTGCAGTTGATGCTATTGCACATGTTATTGAAGCCTATTTCACGCAAGAGGTAGGTGGTAATTTACAAAATCGCCTTGTCGAAAGTATTATCAAAACGGTCATCGAAACAACTGATACAATTATGGCCGACCCCAACCACCTTGGTGCGCGGAGCGAGTTCATGTGGACGGCAACACTGGCATTGAACGGAGTAACGACGGCGGGGGTCAGCGGCTTTAGTTTCCCGAATCATCTTCTGGAGCACTCCCTCAGTGCACTGTACCGCATTGCCCATGGTGCTGGGTTAGCTATTATCATTCCAGCATGGATGAAATGGCATTTACCACAGTGGGAAAGTCAGTATCAGCGGTTCGCACGTGAAGTGTTTGGCGTGAATGATTCCCTGAGCGGTGTTCAATCGTTAGAAGCATGGTTCAAGAAAATTGGGGCACCAACTCGGTTGGCTGATGCGGGAATTCCGGCTTCAGAAATCCCGACCATTGTGGCGAATATTTCTGATGCCGCACAGGTATGGGGACTGGCAAACGTCTATACACCAGAAGTTATCACGCAAATTTTACAGTTCGCTAATGAACAATAACATCATTCTCTGAATTAAAGCGGAGCCTGCGTACACGGATATTCAAAACAACACCGAGTCCAGCGAGTACCATGACCATACTCGATCCTCCATAGGAGAGAAATGGAAGTGGTACACCGACAACCGGGAGGAGTCCCATTGTCATACCAAGGTTAATAAAGGAGTGGAGCACGAATATTGATAAAATGCCTACAGCAAGAACAAATCCTTCTTTATCCTTGGCACTGCGAGCGATTTCAAATCCGCGCAGCACCAGCATAAAGAAAAGGCTGAAGAAGATTAAGCATCCTATCATGCCAAGTTCTTCGGCCATGACGCTAAAGATAAAGTCGGTGTGACGTTCGGGCAAGAATCTCAGTTGGCTTTGGGTTCCTTCAAGGAGCCCTTTGCCAAACAAGCCACCTGAGCCAATCGCAATTTTTGACTGAATAACGTGATAGCCAGCTCCAAAAGGATCTGACTCTGGGTCAAGAAAATTTAATACACGTCGTTTTTGGTAATCGCGCATTGATGCCCACAGTAAAGGCAAGGACAGAATTCCCACCGCAATAGTGTTGATAAGGAGTTTGATCCGTATACCACTGACAAACGTAATAATCACAAAGAGAAATACAAACACCAGTGCGGTACCTAAATCGGGTTGCTTAGCAATCATAACTACCGGAACAGACAGCAAGAGCAGTGGTTTCCAGATATCTTTTAATCCAAGGTTTTCTTTGGGGGCATACTCTGAAAAATAGCGCGCAAACACTAGGACGAGCACAAGTTTACCAAATTCGCTGGGCTGAAAGGCGATGCCACCAATACGTATCCAACGCTGAGCGCCCATACCAACACTGCCGTGCAGCAAAACGAAAACGAGAATAGCGAGTAATAACAAATACCAGATGAAAGCGGATTTCACTAAATAATGGTAATCGATAAAAGCCATAAAAAACATGGCTACTAAGCCGATACCAATCCACATAGCCTGTTTATAGAAAAGTGGCGATGGAGTGCTTGTAATGGCATCGTAGGTCGAGGTATGCACCATCAAAAGACCATAACCGCACAACGATACGATAAAAAATATTAACAGCCAGTCAAGTCTCCCTATGAGTTCAAAAAAAAAGAGTCGTTTTTTTTCTTTTTTTGGGATCAAGTTTCACTCCCGCAGCAACATGTTCCAGTAGCCAAATCACAAGCGTTTACCATATCCTTTTTGCCGATACGATGCAACTGCTTCGCGATGCGAAAACTGCCGCAGTAAGGTTCTTATTGTCAGTATCCTTCCGCTTCGCCTATGGACACTTCAATAGGGTCAATCCGTTCCATTTCCCCATTATAAAAAAGACGTACCGTACCAGCATAGTGCACTCGGCCATCTTTACGCTCTTCGCGCTCAGAACCGCTCACCGTTCCCATATACCCTTTGTATTTTCCTTGCGAAATACGGATATTCGACCCCACGGGGTAATGGTTAATACTTTGGATAAATTTTTCTAAATACACTGGGTGAAACGTTGACGCCATCTCGTTGGCCATCAGGGCAAGGGCTTCCGGGATGGTCATTGCCGAACGGTAAGGGCGATAACTCGTCAAAGCATCAAACACATCACACAGTGTAACCATCTGGGTAAGGGGATGGATGCCACGGACAAGTTGACGCGAATTCGTAGGATCCCACTCACGATCCTCCCCCTGTAATCCTGCGGGGTATCCGCCACCGCTATGCCGCTCATGGTGGTGCAGCACTATGTTTGTTATGCGCGTACGGTGCTTAAACTTTTCATTCACAACAATGACATCGTGCCCGTGTTGTGGGTGGGTTTTGATGACTTCAAACTCTTCTGCCGTAAGCTTTGCAGGCTTCTCTAAAATCGAATCAGGAATAAACATTTTCCCCATATCATGCAGAATGGCTCCCAATCCAAGCGACTCTAAGTGATCGCCCCAGAGTCCAAAGCGGCGGCCAAAAACTAACGCTACGACAGCGACGTCGATTGAGTGTTGAAACGTATAGCTGGAATGCGCTTTCAAAGAGCCAAGGCAAACAAGTCCAGTTGCCGTACGGCTCAGCTCTTTAAGCAGAAGGTCAATATACCCGAGAATATCTTGGTAAAATTTTGGATTGGTAATCAGTGAGCGGCTTTGGTTGGAGTCTTTCACCGCCTGAAATATCCGAGTAACCGTTTCGACACCGCGCTGATGTAGCTCTGGCGAAATGGTGTCGTTGGGAATGATGTCGCTGCTCTCCGGTTCATCAACGCGAACAGAAACATAGCCAAGCTCGCGTAGTTTTTCGATGTATGCGCGGGTCAGCACAACACCTGAACGGAGTAAAATTTGATTGTTGCGATAAATGTTCTGCTTGAGTTG
>NZ_AWNK01000018.1 GCF_000469585.1 Chrysiogenes arsenatis DSM 11915 | reverse complement strand
CTTAATATCCCAAGTAACCGATGCTGTGATTGACGATGTGAAATCATGGCAAAACCGTCCCCTTGATGAAGTTTACCCCATTGTTTATCTGGATGCTATCAGGGTGAAAGGGAGACAAGGCGGACACATTATCAACAAAGCAGTGTATCTCGCGTTGGCTGTCACCATGGAGGGACAAAAGGAAGTTCTTGGCATGTGGATCGCGGAAAATGAAGGGGCAAAGTTCTGGCTTAGTATTCTTAACGGACTACAAAACCGTGGAGTTAAGGATATTTTCATAGCTTGCGTTGACGGCTTAAAAGGGTTCCCAGAAGCTATAGAAGCCGCTTATCCGAACACCCAAGTGCAAACCTGCATTGTGCATATGGTCAGACATAGCTTGAATTTTGTGGCATGGAAAGAGCGCAAACAGATGGCCGCCGACTTGAAAGAAATTTATGCCGCGCCAACAGAAGAGCAGGCGCGGAGGAATCTTGAACAATTTGAAACAAAATGGGATGCCACTCATCCAATGGTCAGCCAATCATGGCGCCGCAACTGGGAGCGAATAATCCCATTTTTCAACTATCCGCCCGATATCAGAAAGGCAATCTACACCACCAATGCCATTGAATCATTAAACCACTCGCTGCGCAAGGTAACCAAGAACCGTGGAGCATTTCCCGACGACGAAGCAATATTCAAGCTCTTTTATATGGCGTTACGCAATATTTCAAAGAAGTGGACAATGCCGATCAGAGACTGGAAAGCGGCTCTTAATCAGTTCTGTATTTTCTTTGAGGGGAGGGTGCCAATGCAAAATTGATGTCTTCCGCTACTTACACAAAATTATTGACAGACCCCCAACTGATAACCCCGCAATCGTATGGAGCGTTATGTATGACAATTTGTGTCTCAAGATCACACACTGGTGGCTCAAGATCACACACTGAAAGGTAAAGTTCGTGAAGCTCTTTAAGAGTATCAATCATATCCACGCCGTCGCGGTCAATGTCCTCCTGCGTAATCCCATTTACTTGCAAAACATCAGGTGGAATTTTCATGCCAGGTTTAATCAAGCGATTTACACGGCCAATCTCATTGCCATTTTCATCGGTAGCAAGTGCGGCGATTTCCAAAACTCTTGATCCAGGCTCTACCCCTGTTGTCTCTGTGTCTAAAAATATGTAACAGTTCATCATTAATTCACCTTCCTTATGCTTCCATGAGCGCAATACCGCGCGCTTCACATTCAAATTCAACATCGAATCGTAGGGATTCGCGCTTGTCGTGCTCCTCCCTGTCAACCGAATCGTCTCGGAATTTTCTCAGCAGCAGTTCGAGCAATTGTAGTTCTTGATCAATCATGGTTTACTTCCTTTCGGCGCCATTTATGGCAATCTTTTCTGTGCTTGCGTCCAAAAATCGGTGAACGCTTGGCTGTTTTCAGCAGCGGCACAGCGCACCTGATCCGGTTCGCATTTGTAATGCTTGGCGATATCGTTGATGAATTTGTTGAGGTAGTCCATTTTTTCGACAGGGAAATTCTCAGCATCGAGATACTCATTGAACTTCTGGAGGAGTTCTTCGGTCACGGCCTGCTCTGCGAGTTTGTTTTCCTCGCCATTATTGGCAGGGGGAGGCGTCTTGTCTTTTTTGCCGCTCGGCTTTTCGCCTGAACTCGGTTCATTTTCCGGTTCTTTGGGGGTGATATAATCAGCCCACCGAGCTTCGCCGGATTTGATAGTCTGATAGATGCCACGCAAGTCCTGCCGCTCGGTATCCACGATCTGAGCAATCGGTTTTCCGATGTACTCCTCAATATCGGATGGTTTCACGCCAAGCTCTGCAAACGCATCGAGTATTTTGCGAGTGGCATCCTTTGGGTCTTTTGCGTCGCGGTTGGCGAGCGTTTTAATCGCAATTTCAATGGCTTCGTCGATGATATCAGACGGAATCAGCCGGAGTCCTTCGTTGCGGATAATTTTACTGATTTGAGCAGCTTCTTTATTGGCCAGTTCGTCTTCAGTCGCTTTGACTATATACACTTTCCCGCCGTTTGTATTTGTGCGCTCGCCAACGACTTCGCGGCCTTTGTTATTGCTACGCTCCACGGTTTTATTAAGCTGAAATTCACGGCCAAAGGTGGCGTTGGTTTCAAGATCGATCACGGTGACTTTAACGCGGCGCACTCGGTCGTCTTCGTAAACGGTTTGCGTTTCGGCGTGGATATTTCCCCATTCACGAATGGCGGCCTCGGCAAATCGGATCGAAGCGCCTTTGATAATGGAATTGCCGACGGGTTTACGAAACTCTACCCGCTCGGCGAATTGTGGGCGGCGGCAACAAGCAAGGATATTTTGCCGCGCCACTTCTACGTCTCGCGGACGCTGGTAAGCCATAATGTACGCGGCTTGGATTCGTGCTTTAACTGATTCAGCAGCGGCAATGGCAGCAGGGTCGGTGATGGTCATTTGTGCATGTTGGCGTTGTGGTAGCATTTCCATGGTGGTCTCCTTATGCGGTTCTGAGTTTAATTTCGGTGGTTTCTTCGATGGTGAGCCCTGGGATATTGCGGATGCCGCTTCTGATAGCTTGATTGACTTTCTTTTCATCGACTATTAAAAATTCGAGGGGTACTTGAGTTAAGTCTGCTACTCCTTTATAGCGGAAGACCTTCTGTGTGTGAGAGCTGCCGCTGTCGGTACGGGTGACGGTGGGCGCTTGTGGTGCGATTGTGGTTTGAAGTTGCACGGTTTCGACTCCGGCATCCTTGGCTTCTTCGTCAAGTTTACGCTGGAGTTCTTCTTGCGCTTTACGGGCTGCCTCCTGAGCTTTGCGGGTTTCGAGTTCGCGGCGGGTTAGGTAGGCACTCATTTTCTGTTTCAAGTCGCGCTCTATGGCATCGAGACGATCAGTAAATGACTTGGCAAAATTATTTACCGCTTTGACGTACTCGTTCGGCTCTTGCACGTACTCTTTGCGAAGGGAATCAATGGCTTTGCCGATTTTTTTTGCCTGCGTTGCCATCGCGGTGGCTTGCTCTTGCGCCTCTTCATTTTCAATCTGGTGTGCGGTGGCGGTTTTCGTCATAGCGTCGATCTGCTCGCTGAACGCCTGAATTTTATTTTTAGCAGGCGTCAGGTCGAAGGGATTTGCTGCGGCTTTAGTTTGTGATTCTTGCGATTCTTCTGCGATGGGAATGTCAAACATGGAGTGCTCCTTTTATGGGGTTGAAATAGTGATGCAGCGCGAGGGCGTTCATAAATGCCGCCATGTGGCGTGGCTGCTGGTGGTATTCGGTGACGCGAGCGGGTCGTCCTTCGCGGTTAAGCTGTACGACAAGGTGGCGCTCTGTCTGATAATTGCGGACTGCAAGGTGCGAATAGGCGGCCAGTTGTAGCGGCCATGTGCGCGATTGGCTCACGGCTGTTTTGTAGTCAATAACGGTTTTGCATTCGTCGCCGTAAAGGGTGGCAATCAGATCAGGCTGGCCAGAAAACTGAAGGGCGTCGTCGATCATCCGCTCCTCGACGGCGTGAATCGTTTGCACGGCGGTGTCGAACCATTGCCGGAAACTGCGGACGTATCCGGCAAGCTCTGCGGGGATACTTTTGGGCGGAAATCCCATTGCGATAGCAGCACAAATATCATGCACTGCTGTGCCGCGCTCGCAGGCAGCTTCCAGCACGCTTTCGCGTATCATGGAAAAGTCTGTCCACGGTGCCAGGATTTCCGTCACTCGCGGCGGTGGATTGGGGAGTGTGTTTTGTGGTACGTTTGTCATGCTATTCCTGTGTGGTGTAGCGTTTGCCCCACTGGGTATGCTTGGCGGCGTCCGGTGGGGTTTTGTTGTTTATCGGACTGGTTTCTGACGCTTTCGGCTTTGATGTAATAGCGGCTTTCGGGGTAGTTTTTCTGTGCTACTTCTAAAGCAAGCCACAATTCTTGCTCCGTGTTAATCACGTCTACAAGCACCTTCGGATTACCGTTGTGATCTTTCTTGAAAACTCGGATAGTGTGTTGCATATAACCCCCTTTCACTCAGGCAATCTCAGAGATCCCCTTCCATCACGGAACAGGCGCATAAAAAACAAACAGGCCTCGATTGCCAGCACCGCACCGATGCCGCAAGCGAAGCCTGCAAGGAAAAACATTCCGCTCATTCAATCCCCCTTGCTTCTGGGTAAATCGCCAGTGTGCGCGGGTTGACGCGGTACACGCTGCCAGAAATGCGTGCGTAGTACGTGGCCTCGGTCAGCCAGACCCGTTCGACGGGCAAGCCTTCGAGCGACAGAAATCCCCTGAGCATGTCAATGTTTCGACTCTTCATCTGATACCCCCTAAATTCCTCGTGCCGATAAAGTCGGCTGTGTGATTGACTGCAGCGCGTTCGATATCGCGAATGCGGCGGCTGAATGTGTAGATGCCTGAAATTTCCGCTAACTCTGATTGCAGCCGCTCGCGAGCGCGTTTCAGAAGCATGTCATTCTCCCACTTAATGATCGTTTCGATTCGCATAGTACCTCCTGAAAACAAAAATCCCCGCCGGAATGGGGCGGGGTGTGGTGTGGATTGGTGGTTAGGCTTCCATGACCTGCCGCATTTCTGCCGCCGTCACGTACACAGTCCGCTTCGTGTTTGGCACTATCACGGAAAGTAGCCCTTTCTCCGGTCCTCGTTTTGCCATACGGAACTCCGCGCCGGTCACGCGCATCACGTCACTGGCTATCGGGTCATCACCCATCCATGCGGCGTGGTACAGCCGGAAATTATCGGGCACGTTGCCGATCTTTTGCAGCGCAATCTTGCCGAAAGGCTGCTCTTCAAAAATTCTTGCGCTCATATCAGTCATTTCAGCCTCCAAGCCTAACCACAGCGTCGAGCAGACGCGGGAAAGTTAGGCGGTTTTCGTTAAGTGTCGTGGCCGCGCTGCTCACGCTGGCCGATCGTGCAGGGATCGAACCTTCGACAGCTCGGTTATGAGCCAAGTACTCTACCAACTGAGTTAACGATCCAAACTGCGGAGCGAGTACGGATACCCCATAGCAATTATGTAGCCCGTACTCGCCCCGCTCCAAAAAGCAGCCCCGTATATCGCAACGGCGCAACCGCGCTTACTATTTCGTCGCCGCGCTCAAGCAAGATTGCGCTGGTGCCGAACCGTCTTATTTAGACTCGCACACGATTCCGCGAGTGATGTTTGATTGTGATTGTACGCCTCCCCTATTAGCCAATACCATGTCGTACTTTCCTCTGGATTCCGCACGGTATCTGAAACTAATATGCTTGCGTCTTGTGCTAATCACTCCACACAATAAAACATCTTGAAACGGTCTTGTGGCCGGTCGCTACTCCGGCTCTGCTGGCATCCCCTGTGAGTCGCGAAGGCACCGGACTGATTACCGGTCGCTTATCGCGCCTTATCCAGCTTGTCACTCATCAGCGTGTCTGCTTTCCACGCCGCACAAAACCCCTTCAAGATGGGCACTCCGAAGAGTGCCGATATTTACTGATTACCGTTTTTCGCTGATGCCAGCAAAAAACCAAGATGATTCCAGACTTGCGCCTGTATCTTTTTGAGCGCAATATCTCTACCGATTTGCTCGTTATAGTTTGCCGGATCAACACACGCTGCTTCCGCAACGACAGTAAATCCATTGCGAAGCGTAGCCATAACAACAGTATGGTTCCCCATGCGTGTTGTCTCGGTTTTCACAATGAAGTCATCAACTATTCTCTGTGTTACACGCGTGGGGTCGTTACCCTGCATCAGATAAGCAGATTCGAAAACGTCTTTCGGGCTCCAGCTTTCATATTGCGTTCCGTCTGGTTGCGGATAGAGCACAGTGTAACCGTCTCGCTCCTGATAATTGCATGGGTACGCTTGTACTTGTTTGGCGCCGATATAGTACGGTGCTGGTCGTTTTTCGCCCATTACTCTTTCACCTCATGTTTTTTTTGCGCGTCAAAAACGCACACAAAACCCGCCCGAAAGCGGGTGAAATCTGCGTTCTTCTCCCCTTTTGTCTCTCTCCTGCGGGCTGGGCTGAATGCCCTCTTAATCTCGGTTTTCACGGAATCCCGGAGCACTTGCCGCGCAATGCGCGACTTCGTGGCGTGAGCTGCGACCTCACGGCTTAGGGGTATGTGTGGGGTGCCTCCCCATTGGTAATGAGCATGGGGAGTATTTAAGGGAAACTTAAAGAATAGTCAACAGAAATTTTTAGTTTTCCTTAAAGCCGTGCTTAAAAAAAATCCCGCCGGGTGGCGGGAGGGGGATGATAACTATTTGCTGTCAGTATCGGGGGGAATACCCTCTGCTAGTCTGCGATACTCAATAACAGCGTCTATGCGTTCGTGCTGGATTCGCATCAGTGAACCTGGAAGCCGCAAGGATAAGATAAAAGCGAAGACAGCAAAAAACAAAAATACGCGCTCTACCCAAATCCTTATAGAGTAATGCGTTGTAGGAATAAGTAGTGCAATAAATATGCAAGCAAGGGTTATAAGGTACAGAACGAACATCCACTTATGCCGAGCAAGGCGGTTAGAAAGTGTTTTACGGTGAGCCTCCGCTATTCTCCATGTGCCAGGCGGCAAGAGGGCGGGGTCGCCAAGCAGGGCAATGATTGCCACCAAGAAACCCGCAAGGACTGAAAAAACGGTCACAATAACATTCATGGCGTTGCTATTCTCATGAATTAGCGGCTGCCCGTAGTATGAAGCAGCGATAGCCAATACAAAAGAAACCGCCGTGAAAGTGACTTTTTTCCAGTCTAGTTGCTGTTTCATTGTGATAGCGTCCCATCCCTTTGTAGTTTATTCATGTACGCCAGTACCGCGTTCATGACGTCATTATATACCACCGTGTTCCCCTCTAACCGCAACTGAACCTTTTCACTAACGCGCATCTGGCGAGCACTCAGGTGATTGCCCTTTCCTGTGACAATTTTAAAGCCATCATCTTCGGGTTCGTCCGCTACGATCTTTTTTGCAATGTCTGCCACCCGACTTGCTGCCGTCAACTTGCTCTCTTTTTTCCGTGAGTCAAAAGAGATAGTAACACATACATTCAGGTTTTCAATCCCATTTGGGGTAACATCAGACGCAAACATTCCCCGAATCTCTTGCGCAAGGGAACCGAATAACTTCCTTTGGACGGTTGTCCTTTCTATATGCTCAACACTGGCGGAATACAGTGCTCCGCTGAGTTCGATCTCTTTTACCCCTTCGCGATTCAATATCCTAAGATTATCTGTATTTACAATAGGATCAACCGTGTAACTCTTGGCAAGCTCGTGCTGATCCACCCTCAGCAGAACAGAAGACAGGTACGATGTTGCAATAGATTCGTGCACTCCGCTCGGACACAGTATGACGTGGTTATTTTTAATCAACACAAAAATATCCCCGCTCAGGTAGTCGTGTCCGTCGGGCGGAGGACATACACTCAGGTCAGTTGCTGGGCTTTGCGGTGACGGCTGCGGAATAATAGACGTTGGCTGGTTAGGCCTGTAGAGGCCGATATGTAAAAAGATGCCACCATTCTCTGCTAAAAAATACTTCAGCCCTTGGATCTTTCCGAGCCGATGCGGAAATGTTCTGTTTTCAGTGTTTGGTAGCTTTTGATGTGCGTCCGTGATGATTCGTTCGAGATCATTGGACTGCGATCCACTCCAAACAGCCCGACGATAGAACAGTGTGCGTGTGCATGATAGTGACATGCTTCCCCCCTTATTATTTTGGTCATCTTGTACCCATCCTGAATCGCGTCACTCATTCCCCCCTCCCCCTTCTCATATCCTCGTCGATTGTTTGTGCATAACCTCGCCAATAATTTCTATATTCTGCGATTCTTCTGCCGTGAACTGCCGCGTGGGGTGATCTTTATTGTCGCTTTGCACTTCAAGGCCACCACCGGGGCGCTTAAAGAGGCGCTTGACAGATACTTCGTCCTCAATGCGAATTACATACACATGGCTGCTTTTCACATCACGTCGGCTGGTGTCGATAGTCAGGCTATCGCCCTCATTGATTCCAGGTGCCATGCTGTTGCCGTGGGCGTAGACGACGCGAACATTGTCTGGATTCATACCCATTTTCTTCAGCCATGACAGGCGAAAACTTTGTGGCTCATCCTGTTCGCATTCGTCATATACGACGATGCCATTGCCAGCAGATACGCGAATGTCGCACCGCGCGACAAACACGAAGTCGTCCGTGAGTTCACTTGGATGCTCCCACGGGACAATGGGTGCGCCAAATGATGGGTTCTCTCCGTGGTTCAGCCAAACAGGTGACACGTTGTATATTTTTGCCGCTGCTTCTAATGCTTTCTTGCGTGGTGCGGTTGTTCCGCTTTCCCATTGATGCACGGCAGAGGGAGATAAATTTAATTTTTTTGCTGCCTCGCTGAGGTTTAATCCAGCGTTTTCTCGTGCCAGCTTGAGTCGCGTTGCTACGGTTTCCATTGTGTCCTCCTCGTTAATAGTATTAAGGAAACCTTAAAACCTCAATATAAGTAATACTGAAAATCTCCTTGCTTTTTCTTTAAGTTTAACTTAATAGATTTAAGAGGAGGTGCCACATGGAAGCACTCGATAAGGTTTTCAAAATTACTGGTTCAAAATCTGCCCTTGCGCGGCTCTTGGATATCTCGCCTGCTGCTATTTCTCAGTGGGATAAGGTTCCATTGCCGCACTGCTTTACCATCGAAAAGATCACGAACGGTCAGGTGCGTTGCGAAGAGTTGCGCCCTGATATTGATTGGTCTGTCCTGCGCCAGCCCTCTGCCTGAAAAAGTAGTCGGCTGGCCTTTTTTGTCCGTAAATGTCGTGTAAACAAGGGGTAAACATGGATAAAAAACTTGAATGCTTAAACATCCGCATGTCTGACGTGCAGCGAAAACGGCTGCGCGACTTCCGCGACCGAAACTCGCCGGAGCTTTCAGAGTCGGAAACGGTGCGGTTATTGGTAGAGGTTGGCATGAGCGAGTTTGAGCGGCGCGGTGCGCTGGCAATTCTGGCAGGAATGATGGAGGTGCATGAGTGAGTAGTTTTAACAAAATCATCCTACTGGGCAATTTGACCCGCGATCCTGAATTGCGGTTTATACCGTCCGGCGCGGCAGTGGCGACGTTTGGCCTCGCTGTGAACAATCCCCGTGTCGAAAATGAGGTGATGTTTATTGATGTCACGGTCTGGAATAAACCAGCGGAAAACTGTGCGAAGTATCTGACGAAAGGGAACACGATTCTCATTGAAGGTCGCCTATCTATGGAGTCGTGGGAAGACAAGCAAACAGGGCAGAAAAGAAGCAAGCACAAAATCGTTGCAGAATCGGTGCAGTTCATCCGCACAGGCAAGGGCGGTAATCAGTCGGCACCGGACGAAGCGAATGCACCGCATGAAGCGCCACCGTTCGATCAACCACCACACCACATGCCACGTTCAGCACCAAACTACCCTGCGTCGCCGTCAGATATGCCGGATGATGATATTCCGTTCTAGGGGGAAATAATGTCACGCATACGAACAATTAAGCCAGAATTTTGGAAGCATGAGGATTTAAGCGCCTTGCCAGCAGATACGCACATGCTGGCTGCGGCATTACTGAATTTTGCGGATGACGAGGGGTACTTCAACGCAAATCCGAGGCTGGTAAAAGCCGAGTGCTTACCGCTCCGTGAGGACTCAGTGAGTATTCACGAATCACTCAGTGAGTTGTCACGCGTAGGGTTCATACATCTCGGTGAGGGCTCAGACGGCAAGCAGTACGGGCGCATTGTGAAGTTCAAAGAACACCAACGCATAAATCGGCCAACAAAAAGCAAAATCGCTGATATCGCAATAGTTTGGAACGACTCAGTGAGCACTCACACACAACTCACTGAGGACTCACAGACGGAAAGGAAAGGAAAGGAAGGGAAAGGAAAGGAAGGGAAAGGAGAGAGGGAGAGCGCGCGCGAGAAAATTCCCGACACTCCTGAGCCTCCTCCTCCGGTGGAGTCTGTCACCTCTCTCCCTCGCTCAGAAACCCCCGTTCAGAAAATTCCCCAGTGGGAGCCGTCGCCTCATGCCGGACGTCAGCCGTATGGCGATGCAGGGGCGGTACGGCTGACGGATACGGAGCGGGATGCGCTGATTAAAATCCACGGCACGGAGAAATTCACGCAGGCAGCAAACGATATGGGGAGCTACATGCTTGCGCATGGCAAGCAGTACCAGAGCCACTATCACGCATTGATTCGCTGGTTGCAAAACGAGAAAAACTTTGCGCCGAAGCAGGGTGAGAAGCGAGAGCGAAAGCTCGGTACCGTGGATGAGGCATGGGTGGAGAAAATGAATAAAAAAATGGGCATTACAAGCGATCCACCGCTTGAGTCGGCAAATCGAGAGACGAGGATTGCAGCGTTCGGGAGCGAGGTGACGCGATGTTGACTCCGGTAAATTTCAACAAGGGGACTACTAAGCTCGAAGCGGCGTTTGACAAGGAAATACCGCAAGCTCAGGTTGACCTCTGGTACTCAAAGCTCATCGAGAAGCGGATTGACGATGCGACGTTCAGCGCGGCGATTGAAATCCTGATCGAGTCAGAAACGTACCTGCCACGGCTCAACAAGGTGCTGGCGGCCTGTGTGACGGCAGCGGAACAGATTGCGCGGGATAGCGCGAAGCCGTTTGCTCACGAGATCGACCGTGATCGGCAATGCGCGATTTGTGGCGGCTCAGGCTGGGTGGCGTATTCGAGAAAAACAGACCTGTACGCCTGTGGCACGGTGGCTGTGAGTGCGCCATGCACTTGTTCTGCGCGGCAGAACTTCAACGTACCGAGCGTGATGGATAGCGGTGTGATCGATGGGATTCGGCAGAATATGCACTCAAAACGGCATGACGGCATGTTTGATTTAGCTGGCCATAATCCTCCGAAGTCGTCTCCGGTCAACGTGGGAGCGTTCGCTCGGTCGCTGGCGAATGTTGATTATGAGCTGTTCTGATGCTGGCCTGACGAGCGATCCGGCGGAAAACCGGAGAAGGTTTCCGTGGGTAGCAGAAGCGGTTGATGCGATGAGGGCGGCGGGAATATCGGTAAAAGTGGTCAGTGTTGGGCGGTGCAACACGGTCAGAAACGAGCGGAAAGGCGTCGGAATCGAAAGAAAATCTATATGGCAATACCGAGGCAAGGGATAGGGTAATTTTACGGAAATAGACGGCAAAAATGGGGGTGTCATGGGAAGTTCTAGGATGTCAGCAGCGGAGTACCGGGCTATTGCGGGGAAGTCGCTCAAGAAGGCAAAAGGGAAAACGAAAAAGCGTATTCCGGGTGAAATGAACTCGCTGGAATATCGTTATTCGCAACGATTGGACGCTATGAAAATTGCTGGCGAGATTGCGGACTATGCGTTTGAGCGAATCACGTTAAAGCTGGCGAATCGCACGACATACACGCCGGACTTTATGGTGATGACGAACGACGGTTTTATTGAATTTCACGAAACGAAAGGCTTTATGCGCGATGATGCCAACGTGAAGCTCAAAGTGGCAGCTAATGCGTTCCCGTGGTTTGACTTTTACTTAGTCAAGGAATCTAAGGGAATTTTTGACATAAAGGCTGTGAGTGCATGAGCGCGGCCATTTTGCTCGCAACATATCTGCCGATTTCACCGAGGGCGGCACACTTGCTGATTGAAGAAATCAAAGATGAGATTAAAAAAGAGTTAGAGGAGGCGGCTAACGATGGTGGTATTCAAGCGGAAATTACTACTCTCTCCGCGGGAAGCGGCGGAAAAGCTCAGCATGTCGGTTGATAAAATTCGACGATTATGCGCTGACGGTCGGTTGATTGGTGTCGATGTCGGCAGGGGAACGAAATATCGCATTATGCGCTATGAGGTTTCAGAAATTGAGCGATACATCGAAGAAAATAGGCAAAGCCACTGATTAGCTCAGGGGCGTAGATAGTTACTTGATTGCGCCAATTTTTTTGAAAATCTCGGCATAGGTAGCGTCGCTATACCCTCCAGTCCAAAAGCGGCGGATTTTATAAGTATTTATCTGATTTATTCAAAAATCCGGCAAATGTGCGCAAATCCGGCAGATTCGTTTTGTGATTCAAGCGAAAGGACTTATTTTTAATGGGATAAAAGCGGTACGCACTGGCTGGTACGCAGCATGGTACGCACTGCGCACTGGGGGGGGGGCGATATGTTTTATGGGGAAATTGAGTATCGAAAAATAAATGCTAAAAACCACGCGCTCACGGCACCGCTAGTGTGGCGCGATGATGTGGGTTTGATACGAGTTAAAAAAGGTTTTACGTTTGATGGCGCGAGTATTCCACGTGCGCTGTGGTCGTTGGTCGGGTCGCCGTTCACAGGCGATTATACTCGTGCTGCATGCCTACACGATGCGCTCTATGCGTCCGAGTTGCTCAGTCGCCACGCGGCTGATCTGTTGTTTTTCCAAGCGATGCTATCAGATGGGGTTCGGTATTCAAAAGCGGCAGTGATGTACTGCGCTGTGCGCGTTGGCGGCTGGTTCGTCTGGCGCAAGCATACGCCAAAATCAATAAAAGAGGGGTGCAAATATGTTGAGATTACTACTCGTTAGTGCGCTGGCGCTGGCGCTTTCAGGGTGTTACACGGCGAAATTACTGAATCTCGGGGTGTCGAGTTATTGCTCGATTGTCGAGCCTACTGAGCGCGATGTGATACGCGCCGCAATCAATAAGGAACTCGATCCGCACACGGTACGCATTGAGTGCGCAATGGTGCAGTGATGGAAGTCTGGCAGATCGTCCTCAGCGTGCTCGCGCTGGCCGGTGGAGCATTTGGATTTATTTGGATGGTTGTCAACAAAATCGACCAATTCATCCAGAAGCTCATTACTCGCATTGATGCTATGGCAAAAGAGATAAGCGAATTACGGCTGGAAATGGCGAAGAACCAAGCGGCACACGAAAAAGAGTTAAGGCTGCAATTCGATGACCTGAATAGAAACGGTTGCATGCGGTTCAATAACTGCAAGGTCGGGGGGAGTCAGTGAGCGATAAACGCATCGAGCACATTATTGATTCGATTATTGCTGTCGAGGGCGGGTACGTTAATGATCCAAACGACCGAGGCGGCGAGACGAATTTTGGCATCACTATAGCAGTCGCTCGTGCGAACGGCTATCACGGTGCAATGATTGACATGCCCGTGTCGTTTGCGCGTGACGTTTATTACAAGCGGTACGTCGTGGCTCCGAAATTCGATTCGGTGGCCGTTATTGATGCCGAAATTGGATATGAGTTGATAGATACGGGCGTGAACATGGGGACAGCGACGGCGTCGCTATTTTTGCAACGCTGGTTGAATGGTTTTCGTTCGCAACGGGCTCCGTATGGTGAGTTGTTTATTGATGGGGTGTTGGGGAGTATATCCCTCGATGCGCTGAAACAGTTTTTAGGATGGCGCGGTAAATCTGGGAAAACAGCGCTATTACGTGGCCTGAACGGTGTTCAGTCGGTGCGCTATCTCGAAATCACTGAGCGAGATAAAAGCCAACGGGATTTTCTATTTGGATGGATCGTAAACCGCGTGGTGATGTAATGGCAAGGCTGCAAGCAAATTACGATTGGGAATCTATCGAACTGGCGTACCGCGCTGGCGTGATGAGCCTGCGTGCGATTGCTCAGAAGTTCGGTTGCGCCGAAAGCGCAATTCGCAAGCGTGCAAATAGGGAAGGCTGGTCACGCGATCTATCGGCAAGGGTCAAGCAGCAAGCAGTCGCCATACTCGCAGAGGCAGAAGCGGCAGCACTCGCAGACGATAGCGAAAAGAAGTTATCAGAGCGCGAAGTGGTGCAAGCGTCGGCGCAGGTGATCGTCGAGATCGTCAGCCAGCATCGCTCACAGATTCGTGATTTGCGCGATAAAATCAAAACTCTCATTGATAGTATGGATGAAATGGATAACGAGGGAAAGCCACGGCTGAATCAATATGAAAAGCTCAACACTATCTCGCAATGCACAGCGGCATTTGATCGTCTCGTGAAGCTGGAGCGGCAGGCGTATCGTATGGATGAAGTGGAAGCCAGCAATCCAAACTCATGCCCCGATGACATTAGTAGTATGACTACAAACGAGTTGCGCGAATATGTGTCGCGGGTCACAGGCGTAATCATGGGCGGTGCGTCGTGAATGCGCTGTTGAAGCTGGCACATGCTGCACGTGAACTGGAACGGCGCAAGCGGTACGCCAAGATCGACTTTATGTATCCAGAAGAGGGAAAGCTCTCGCGCCACGCCTATTTCAAGCACATGGAGTTTTACGCGGCAGGGGCGAAGTACCGCGAACGGGCGATCATCGCAGGGAACCGCGTCGGTAAAACTGAGCTTGGCGCGTGCGAGACGGTCTATCACATGACTGGTCGGTATCCGGCATGGTGGCAGGGTCGCAGATTTAGCGAGCAAGTGAGCGTATGGGCGGCAGGCGACACGACGCAGACAGTGCGCGACATTATGCAGCACAAGCTCCTCGGTGATATTGGCGATATTGGTTCAGGTTTGATACCCAAGGATTTCATTATTCCCGATTCTATCAAGCGGAAAGCTGGTTCTGTTCCTGATGCGATTGAGTCATTCGCTGTACGTCATGTCAGCGGTGGATTGAGTCGCCTCACATTTAAGTCATTTGACCAAAAGCGTTTATCGTTTCAAGGGACGCACAAGGATTGGATTTGGCTGGATGAAGAATGCCCAATGGATGTGTACGGCGAGTGTGTCATGCGGACGATGGACACGGGCGGGGCGAATGGCGCGGGGATGATCGGTTTGACGTTCACACCGCTTTCCGGTTTGACGGAGGTGGTACTGCAATTCCTACCTGGGGGAAGGATGCCGGACGGCGAGCCTGAGCGGTTTGTGGTTATGGCGGGGTGGGATGATGCACCGCATTTGAGCGAGTACGAGAAAGAGGAGCTACTAAAAGCCACGCCTCCATATCTGCGGAATGCGCGGTCAAAGGGTTTGCCACAACTCGGTTCAGGGGCAATCTACCCCATCGACGAGGAGGTTATCCGCGTTACCGATTTTGCTATCCCTGAGCACTGGCCGAGAGCGTATGCGCTCGATGTTGGCTGGAATAATACGGCGGCACTGTGGGGCGCATGGGACAGAGATAATGGGGATATTCTCTATCTCACGAACGAGTATAAGCAGGGGCAGTGCGAGCCAGCGGTACACGCGGCGGCGATACGGGCAAGGGGCGAGTGGATTCCCGGCGTGATCGACCCAGCAGCACGGGGCAGGAACCAGAAGGACGGCACGAAGCTGATTGAAGAATACGAGACTGCTGGGTTGAATTTGGTGCCAGCGGAAAACACGGTGGAGGCTGGGCTGTTTACGGTGTACCGCATGATGACTGAGGGGCGTCTGAGGGTATTTGGCTCACTGTCGCAGTGGTTTAACGAGTTCCGCACGTATCACAGGGATAAAGATGGCAAGGTTATTAAAACGAACGACCACTTGATGGATGACACTCGCTATCTGGTTATGTCGGGTTACGGAGTGGCAAAGGTTCACGATCCACGTCCAAAATGGCAGGCAAACAGACTCGCGGCGCACCACGCTAAGGGTTTCAGTCACATGGCTCAATAGGGGGAGAGAAGTGGCCACGAAAAAAAAACAGAAGCAAAAACAGGATGATAGAACGCTCGCACAGGATATATGGAGGCGATACCAACATGGTCGCGTTCGTGGGCATGATCAGTATGTGCGCGAGGCGAAGCGGCTGGAGGATTTCTACCTCGGTGGAGGTCGGCAGTGGTCGGAGAAAGACAGGCAGGCGGTAGAGGCGTCAGGCCGCCCATGCGTCGAGATCAACAAGATTTTTCCTGCTGTCAATACAGCTATAGGCGAACAACTTGGCGCGAAAGTGGACATTGCGTTCCGTCCGCGCAATATAGAAACGAGCGATGAGCTGGCGACAACGCTGACAAAGTTGGCGAAATACACGCAGGATGAAATAAAGCTGCAATGGCTCGAATCGCAGATGTTCGCCGATGGGATGATTCAGCGTCGTGGGTTCATTGAGATGTATATGGATTTCACCGAAAATGCTTTCGGTGTTTTGGCAGCGCGAGACCTTGATCCGCTTGATGTGGTTATTGATCCGAACGCCAATGGATATGATCCATCAACTTGGGGCGAGGTAATGATCCTGCGCTGGTACACGCTCGATGAGATTCGCATGTATTTCGGCGAGAAGAAAGCAGATGAAGTCGAGCAGGCCGGAGAGCCGGAGGATAGCGAAGATGAGGCGGAAGAGCGCAATTCGTTTGGTGAAAACAAGGATGAGTACCTGAGTAGTAGCGGCTCAACATGGAAAGAGGGCGGTGTCACTCGCTACATGGCGATTGATCGTCAGTATGTGAAACTGGAGCGATGCGATGTTTTGATCAATCCCAAGACAGGGCAGATAGAGGTTGCCGAGCGATACACGCCGACTGAGCGCGAAAGAATGCTGGCACAAGGGTTTATTGCTGCATCGCGCATGATGAAGCGGATTCGGTGGTCGGTATCAACAAGAGCAGTCATGTTGCACGACGAGTGGAGTCCATACCGGACGCTCTCGATCCTGCCGTTCTTTCCGTATTTCCGTCGCGGCAAATCCGCAGGGATGGTTGATAATGCGGTATCACCACAAGAAGTGCTGAATAAATCTAAGTCTCAGGCGCTGCATATTGTCAACACCACGGCCAATAGTGGATGGATGCTCGAAGATGGTTCGCTGGTGAATATGTCGCCGGAGGACTTGGAATCACAGGGCGCAAAAACAGGGCTGGTCGTCACGTACAAGAAAGGTTCGCAAAAGCCAGAAAAAATTCAGCCTAACAGCGTGCCGCAGGGCGTAACGAACATTGCCAACGAGGCCGATTTGGCAATCAAAGAGATTACGGGGATGAGCGATGCACAGCAGGGATTGCAGGGCAACGAGGTTTCCGGCGTAGCGATTCAGTCGAAACAGTGGCAAGGGAAGACGCAGCTCGGCGGCGTTATCCATAACCTGGCACGTACACGCAATCTGATTGCACAAAAGATGCTGGAGTTGTTCCAAGATTTCTACACGGAAGAGCGGGTATTCATGATCGCCAACAATGCCGATCCCGGCGGCAAGGTCACATACGAACCACTGGAGATCAACAAGCGTATGCCTGATGGGGTTGTGGCGAATAATATTTCCGTTGGCGAGTATCAGATCATTATCGGCGAGAAGCCAGTTGCCACCACGTTTGAGGATACGGAGTTTAATCACGCCATGGAAATGCGGCGCGAGGGCGTGCCAATTCCTGACTCATTCATCATTGAAACGTCATCACTGGCGAAAAAGCGGGAGGTTATCGAAGCACTCAATAATCAAGCTGAGGCTACTGATCCGCTCAACGATGCGAAGGTTCGCCAAATCGATGCACAGGCTGAGAAAACAAGGGCTGACGCTGTGGCGAAGTCGGTTGAGGCGCAATACTCGGCGATGCAGTCGGCGATGGTGATTGCTGGTATGCCGCAGGTGGTTCCTGTAGCCGACGCGTTGCTGCTCTCGGCAGGATTTCAGGATAAAGATCAGGCGCCAATTGTTCCGCAAATTGCGGGAGACATGGGTGGTCAAATGATAGATGCACCACAAAACACGAACCCACTCACTCCGGCGAATCCGGGTGTTGGTATAAATCAGGGTATTCGAACCCCTGAAAACGATGGAGGAGGAATCAATGGGTACTAAGGCAGCAGCGTTGAGCGAGGATAAGAAATGGAGAGCCGAGGATGATATGCGGACACTCATGCGTGCGTCAGAAATTCGCAAAGACCCTGTTGGGCGACAATTACCTTGTCCTCCTGACGACAATTACCTTGGCCGCATGAGTGGACTACACTGACGAAATATTCATCAAGGAGTATTTCGTTGTCCTACAAACCCATCACTCATCAGCAAAGGATGCTTTACATGCAACATCGCAACAAGGGACAAACGCAAACACTCAGCGCAGCAAAAGCAGGCATGAGTACGAGAACAGCACGCCGACTTGATCAAGCACCTCCAGACACAACACCACATGTGCGCCCATGGCGCACGCGTCATGATCCGCTTAGTTCAGTATGGGATTCAGAACTTCTTCCTTTACTGCAAGATAAGCCTGAATTATCCGGTCTGACATTGTGGGAGTATCTCGACGATAAATATCCTGGGGAGTATCCATCTTGTCTTTTGCGGACCATTCAGCGTCGGGTAAAGTTTTTTCGGGCAACACAGGGAAACGCAAAGGAAGCTATCTTTCGGCAGGATGTTCCTTTTGGCCGGATGGGGTTATCAGATTTTTCACACCCAAACGACGCTATTACATTACGCAAGGAGCCATTTGCGCATTTACTCTACCAGTTCCGACTTGCGTCCAGTGGTTGGCGGTACGCTCAAGTAATTCAAGGCGGCGAGAGTTACAGCGCGCTTGCGGATGGATTGCAAAATGCGTTCAGCCGCTTGGGTGGTTGTCCGATAGAGCACCGCACCGACAGCTTAAGTGCGGCATTCAATAATGCTTCCGAGCAAGAAGAACTTACGCGCAATTACAAAGCCCTCTGTGAGCATTACGGAATTGAAGCCTCTCGCAATAACAAGGGAGTTTCTCACGAGAATGGTGCAATTGAGACCGCACACCGCTCGCTGAAACACCGTATTTCTCAAGGATTACGCTTACGTGGCAGCTCTGACTTTCAAAGCATTAAGGAGTATCAGCAATTTATTGAACGTTGCATTGCCAGACTTAACGAGCAAACGCGAAACCTTTGGCAAGAGGAAATGACGCACTTGCAACCATTACCGAACAGCAGATTCATGGATTATACCGTTCATAGCGTCAAGGTGACACGCAGTTCAACGATTGATATCAAGCGGGTAACGTACAGTGTGCCATCACGCTTGATCGGCAGCACCCTTTGTGCGCACCTTTCTCATGATACGTTGCGGCTTTATTTAGCACAAACAGAAGTGCTTTGCTTACCACGGGTTTATGCATCAAAAAAGATGCGTGCGCGTCGCATTGATTATCGCCATGTCATTAATTCACTAGCAGCAAAGCCGCAAGCCTTCCGCTTTAGCGTATTGCGTGACGATCTGCTGCCGAATGATGATTACAAAGAACTTTGGGCGATAGTTGATCAGCAACTCCAATCACGGGAAGCCTGCAAATGGATTGTCGGCGTACTCAAGATTGCATCTACCCACACCACGCCTGATCTCTTTGGGAAAACGCTTTTAGGGCAAGGACGCAATCAAACTTTGCCAAGCCTACAACAGCTGCATTCGCAGTATTTGCCGACAGAAACACAACAGATGGAAGTGTCGCAACACTCGCTGGATTCGTACGATCAATTTATTACCGGCGCATACCAGCAAGACAGAAGGAACCACGAACTATGCAACTAATAGACGGCATGCTCAAAGAGTTGCGTCTGAGCGGATTCAAACAGCACCTATCATCATTGCAGGATCAGGCACTAGAGAATAGTTGGAGCTACAGCGAATTTCTTAGCCATCTGTGCGAACGTGAAATTGCTAATCGTTTCCAGACGCGGGTGAGTAATTGGCGCCGCGAAAGCAGCCTCAATAATGCGAAAAATCTGACAAATTTATCATTAGAAAACTATCCACGGGAGGTTATGCAAACCATACGACAATTACAACAGTCCACCGACTGGGTTGATGGTGCCAATAACATACTCTTCTTTGGCCCTTCCGGTGTCGGCAAGTCACATATTGCAAACGCGTTAGGGTTGCACCTTATCGACCAAGGGGTACGCGTCAAGGCATTGAGTGCCGTGAGCCTCGTTCAGCAACTCCAGACAGCGAAAACGCATTGGATCTTATTGGATTTATGAGCA
>NZ_AWNK01000017.1 GCF_000469585.1 Chrysiogenes arsenatis DSM 11915 | reverse complement strand
ATTTCGCCTCTTTAATTCGTCGTTTCTCGTTGTTTTCGGAGCGGATGCGTAATTCCAACTCCGTTAGTTCCAACAGAAATTGGCCATAATCGATTCCGCCGTCTCTGGCCTGACGCAACTGCTGTTCGATGTTGCGAGCCATATTGGTGAGATTGAGAGCTTTGAGATTGTGCTGCACCAGCAAAGCGTCAGCTACTCGACTCATAATCCACCTCCGAGGCAAGCATAAATGGAGATGTCAGCCTTTGGCAGTCGGGCGTAGTGCTCAAGGGGAAAGATCTGCGGTACGGGCTGATTGCGGTGCAATAGATGCTGAATGCCGCCGCTGGCACTGATACCAGCTTCAACGGCTGTCGCGATAGCCTGATGAACATCCTCTGTCGGGTGGTTGCGAAACAGCAGCAGCACCTTAATGAACTCCTTGATGCCACGGTTTTCTCCGTACGTCCGACAGAAGCGCTCCAACAGTTGATGCATCGTCAGTGGCCAGCACTTCTTCCAATCGCGGATAGGGCGGGCACTGTGAAACGCAAGCGGACGTTGCAGGAGGATCTCTAGGTAGTGATCTGGATCCAGTTGCCACTGGTTATTGGCGAACAGGCGACAGTGGTTAGCGACACGTTGTCCCTGAGAGAAGATCTCCACCTGATCAACATGGCAGATCACCCGCAAAGCACGCCCGGCAAAGCGCGTGGGAACCGAGTACCGGTTCTTGTCTACAATAACAGTGGCATATTTATCGGCTTTGGCCGACAAAATCTGGATGTTGGTAAAGGGCACATCGGGAAGCTTTAAGAGGCAAGAGCGCTCCTCTGCAAAAAGCACTTCTACAGATTTATCTCTGCCGCTGATGGTATGACGTCCGTAGGCAACACACTGTTGGAGGAGACGCTCATTGATCTCTTCGAGGGACTGTGCTTCGGGAATCGGCACCAGGAAGTTGCGGCGGGCGAAGCCGACCAACCCCTCAACGCCACCCTTTTCGTGACCGGCACCGGGATTACAGAATCGAGCCTCGAAGTTATGGTAGGCTCGAAAATGGGTGAAGGACTCTTGCTCCAAACGGGCTTTGCCCTGCAAAACCTTGCGCACAGCGGTGGTCAGATTATCAAAGATCAGTCGTGGGAAGACACCGCCGTAAAAAAAGAACCCACGCATGAGTGCATCGAAAAAGGCCTGTTGTCTTTCACAGGGGTACAAACGTAAAAACGGTTTGCCAGACCCCTTGGAGCGCATGCAGAAAATCTTGACCTTCAGTGTCTGGCCTTGAATAACGACCACCGCTGTTCCCCAGTCTACCTCAGCTTCTTGACCAAGATCAGGCTCCAAAGGCAAAAAGGCTTTTATGGTGCTGATGCCCAGTCGTTCTTTCGCTTCACGCACGTATTTGCGGACATTGGATTCGCTGCCGGAAAAGTTGTGTTCAAAAACCAGTCGATCATAAATGCGTCTGGCGGTGTGGCGCTGTTTGCGAGGACGATCACGATCATCGGCAAGCCAAGTGTCAATGATCTTCTGGAATGGCCCCAAAACAGGAAACGGCTGATAATGGCGCAGTGAATAACCAGAATACGGCTCACTGAGCGCCTTACGTATAGTGTTGCGCGAATGGCCGGTAATCCGAGATATCTCACTTATGCTTTGCTCATAGACCCGATGAGCCGTGCGAATATGTTCATATTGATCCATCCTAAGCATCCTCTCTCCTTCGATTGCTATGGTAAGCACCATAGTAGCGAAGGGATAATTAGGATGGTCAATTTTCAGTAATCACAAGGCCTCTAAACTGGTCAATTTTAGATTATCAAAACCACAATATGTCACATGGGGATAATTTGCACCAATTTTTGTTTGACCAAGATGGAATAAATAAGCTTTTTTCTAATCTTGGGCAGGTCACAGCCGCTGGTGCTTTATTCAAACTTACACCTGTTTTAGCTGAACAAGGCAGCATTCCAAGTGCCATTATTCTCACTATATTCAGCTTATTTTTGTTCATCCTTGCTATGGGTTATGGGCTCTACCAGATAATTATTCCTTTTATGAAAAGCATAAACGGTGCAAATGAAAAATTTTCAAGTATGGAAGCTTTAAAGATTAAGTCATTCCTAAATAAGCAATTTGCCGTTTATTTTGTCATAGCATTAGCTTATCTATATTTGTTGGATGAAATATTCGATCTAATCTCTAAAATTTGATTTGACAATTAATTCCAGCGGATCGCCTTTGGTGCCCGTTGAATTTTACCTTTAGGCTGGAAGGATCAGGAAAATGCGATATGCTATTTCGCGGCGTTGATGAGGTAACAGATCAGCAAAACGAGGGTCGGTTGAAACCCAAATAGATGAGGATTTGCTTGCCAGTGCGAATGTTTGCGCATACGAATTTGAAGACCCAGAATATCCGGATGAGCGTGAAGTCACGCTGATAGAACAAAGCGGTGGTTCAATTCCAAATTTTGTAATTGTTAATAAATACGCGGTAAGTGCAGATGGAACCCGTAAGTAGAACAATACGTTATGCCGTAGGTTGGTAGGGAATACTTTTACAAGGTGTGTAGAGAGTGCCGTGATAGATATTAACAGTGCCAAAAGTTCTTGTTTTTTACTCATCCCGATGACGAAACTTTGGCGGCTGGTGCGACGTTGCGAAAACTGGCCACATTGGGGGCGGATATTCACGTCGCAATCCCGGCGACCGGCGTTCATAGCCGCAGATCGTTTTTAGGGGAAGGCGAGCGCGAGGCTGCTTTGGTTACGTCGTGCTAATATTGCGAAAAGGCGAACTATTAGGTATGCTTCCCCTCAATGCTTGCTTAGGACGTTTAACTGCTCAAACAAAAGGAGCCTTTTACATGAAACCTTCTCAAGCATTGTCTCATATCGAGCAGATATCCGGCGTATCGTAGAATCGCATCGTGTACGCAACCCGCGAGTATTTGGCTCAGTCATCCACGGAGAAGATACGGAATAAAGCGATCTTGATATACTGGTTGACCCCACACCAGAAACGACACTTTTTGATATTGGTGCCATTAGGCACGAACTTCTCCAGTTGCTTGGGGTGTCAGTAGATGTTTTAACTCCGAAATCGTTGCCAAAAAAATTTCGGGCTACTGTGTTAGCCGAGGCAAAACCAATATGAGCCGAGACAAGCAACTCTGATTGATTACCTTCGGCATATCGTAGAGGCAATAGAGCGCATTGGACGCTATACTGAAGGAATGAATGAACATGATTTCTTGGAGAGTGAGATCACTCAAGACGCTGTAGTTCGAAATATCGAAATTATCGGCGAAGCAAGCCATAATATTCAAAAGCATTACCCTGAATTTGCTTTTAGAAATAATGAGTTGCCGCTAGCATTTGCTTATCAGATGCGAAACGCGGTTGCTCATGGATATTTTCAGGTTGATATGGAAATTGTTTGGAACACGATACATTCCGATCTGCGAGAGTTTAACCACCTTATTCTCAATGCCCTGCGTGAAATGGAAGAGAGTAAAGAATAAAAGGGTGCATCTTTGGGGGAGACCCTTCAGTGTGAAGATAGTTGTTGTTATTGAATCAATTCCCACGTTACGGCTGTGCCGGGTGTGACGTGGCGTGTGACAGTCTTTCCGATAACAGCGTCATAATGCTTTGGCGCCAGTCCGTAGCCTGGGCGGATGCGTCTGACATCTGCCTCGGTAATTTTTTGGCCTACTGCCAGTTCACGAACAAAATAGAGTGAGCGACGGAATTTAAGGTTGGCGCTTTCGGAAGGTTGTCGGTTATATCCGGCGACACCAATAGCCTGCCACACTTCGCGTGCGGTGCGGCATAAGGTGGTCAATTCTGCGGGTTCCAGCGAAAATTCAGAATCAGGTCCTTTGTCGGCGCGGCTGAGGGTGAAATGTTTCTCGATGGCACATGCGCCAAGGGCAATGGCCGCTGTCGCAGCGCTGATCCCTTCGGTGTGGTCAGAAAGTCCGGTGAGTGTGCCGAAGCGTTGTGCCATATCGGGGATGGTCATCAGGTTAGCTTCTGCAAGTGGCGCGGGGTAGGCGCTGACGCAGTGGAGGAGGATGAGTTCTTGGCAGCCAGCGTCACGCGCTGTGGCCACGGCTTCGTGTATTTCATCAGGGTTGGCCATGCCAGTAGAGAGAATCATCGGTTTTCGGGTTCTGGCGACGTAACGGATCAGGGGAAGGTCGGTTACTTCGAAAGAGGCTATTTTATATGCTGGTGCGCCGAGTGATTCAAGTAGGTCAACGGCTGATTCGTCAAACGGGGTGGAAAAGCAGGTGATGCCGGCCTGACGTGCATGGCGAAACAGGGTTTCGTGCCATTCATACGGGGTATGTGCCCATTGGTAGAGGTCGTAAAGATTATAGCCGTCCCAAAGGCCGCCGTGTATGAGAAAGTCGTCATGCTGGCAGGGAATGGTCATGGTGTCGGCGGTATAGGTTTGTAGTTTGATGGCATCTGCACCGCACTTGGCAGCGGCTGTAATGGTGTCGAGTGCTCGCTGCAGGCTGCCGTTATGGTTGCCGGAAAGTTCTGCAATAATGTACGGAGGGTGGCCGTGCCCGATGGTTTTTCCGTCGATGTTACTCAACATGAGGTACCTCTTGCTCTGTCTCATTACTCCATAGGAAATGATGGAATGTTGGGTCGTCTGTAGGAGATGGCAGGAAGCCGCATGATTGAAACAATCGGATAGAATTTGTGTTCATGTGATGAACTCGGGCAAGAATAGTCCTGCGATATGGCTCTTGTTGATGAAGGAGGAGTTGGATGGCCTGTTTGGCGACACCGCGTCCTGCAAAATCGGTGTGTACTACGATAGAAATCTCGTAAAGCGAGTCATTTCTATGCTCAAGCCGTATTGTCCCGGCGCTACAATCATCTACGACTATGATATATGTTTGCCGATTGTGCGAATGCAGTGATTGTTGAAACCACTCTTGGTGCTCTTCAAATGTAGGAATACTAGGGTTAATAGAATAAAGCCTTGCTCCGGGCATTACCTGTAAGCTGTAAAGAAAGTCGCAGTCTGCGGTGTGAATACGCCGTAGTGATATTTTGGAGTTACTCAAGCGCCCTCCCTTGTAAGTAAATATTTAGTAATGCGGTGTACGCCGAGTCCATCGCAAACTTTTCGACAGTTTTCTATTATTTGATGATACTCAGCACTGTTTTTGTTTAAAAAAACACGCAGGGCGCTCTGAATGATTGGCGGGGTAATTTGGTCTGCTTCGCCAATGAGGGAAGCAGCACCTGTGTTCGCAAGGGCGTGTGCTACTGATCGCTGGTTTTCTGCACTAATGACAAGCAATGTGGGTAGACCGAGGGTGCACCGTTCCCATGAGGTGCTACCGGGAGCGCCAAGTGCAAGATTTGCATTGCCCATCAGTTCATGCATATTTGAGCACTGAATGTGAAGGGTGGCGTGAAGAGTTTTACACAGTGCGGTAACATCTGCCACGTGCTGTGCGGTGCCGCCGAGTACGACATCGATATGAGTAAACGGATTTTCTATGAGAAGCGCGCGGAGCGCTGTGCCAGTGAGGTTGTGCTGGTCGATTCCCCCGAAAAATATCAGCAGGTTTTTGGGTGGAAACTGATGGGCGCGGTGGAGTCGCGCGTTGTCGCGTATGGCAGAAAACTCTGGTCGGACTAAGGCGTATGTGGTTCCGGTAAGGCATTGTGTCGTACGGGGAACCAGTTTTTGATAGGCTTCCGGTGTGCGACCAAGTGTCTGATCCAGCAAGAGGTCGGCATCATGGTGGCGATCCGCAAGGTCATCTATCACCAGAATTTTATCGGTATACGGCCTCATCGCTCGTTCCCACTGAGAGTCGAGTGCGTAGTGGTCGACAATCAACCAGTCGTATGTTTTGTGGCTGAGTGCCTGTTGTGTCGCAGCGGCGTCTTCTTGCCAGCTTGCACCTAGCCATGCGGCGTGAGCGGTTCCATTTTCGGCATTCGGCGTAGAGCTTTGCAGCGGCAGTTGATGGCATGGATAGCCGTGCTTTTTGACCACTTCTATTAAATTTCCCGAGTGTTCGCGGCAGATAAATTCGACATCAGCTCCACGCTCGCGTAGCGCGTCTGCCAGTGTCAACGTCCGCATGACATGACCTGTCCCTATATTCAATGAGGCGTCGACGCGGATGGCTATATTGGGATGGCGCGGCATGATGTTTATACCCGACGGTGGATGAGTTTCGGCGGGAGGTCGAGCAGAAAGGGGCTGTCGCCGCAATAGCTGGTTTTTCCCCAGATCGCGCGGCTCTGAGCGCGGGTGAGGAAGAGTTTTTCTTTGCAGCGGGTGATGGCGACGTACATCAGGCGGCGTTCTTCTTCCATAGCGAAACGGTTACCGAGGCTCATCGGTGAGGGGAAAAGTGTGTTTTCAAGGCCGGTTAAAAAGACGGCAGGAAATTCGAGTCCTTTTGCGGCGTGGATGGTCAGCAGGTTGACACCCGTCTTGTCAGCACGGCTTTCCATGCCGAGCATAATGTCGGAAAGGAATTGTTCAAGCGTTACCCCGTCTTCATGGGCTTGCTCAAAGTATAAGGCGGCGTTAGCGAGTTCTTCGAGGTTTTCTTGTTTCGTGGCGGCGGTGTTTTCATCTTCCTTGCGGATGATTTCCGCGATAATGCCAGAGTGTTCAATGACTTCGCGCACCAGATCGCTGAGCAAGTAATCCTTGCCTTGGTTGAAGGAATGTATCAGACGCAGGAAGGATTCGAGTCCGGTACGGCTTTTCCCTTTGAGTGTAGGGAGTACGGTGGTGGCGGCTTCGAGGATTGGTGCAGTGTTCTGGATGGCGTACTGGACGATAGTTTCCTGTGTCGCTTTGCCGACGCCGCGTGCGGGGGTATTGACAACGCGCTCGAAGGCTTGCAGGTCGCTTGGATTGTGGATCAATGAAAGGTACGCAAGGGTGTCGAGCACTTCTTTGCGTTTCCAGAATTCAAATGATCCGACGACGCGGTAGGGAATGCCAGCCTGGCCAAAATAGCTTTCGAATAAACGGCTTTGGGCGTTCGTCCGGTAGAGGATGGCGATTTCGTCGTAGGCAAATCCAAGGGCACGCAGGTTGCCAACTTCGCGGGCGACAAATTGGGCCTCTTTTTCAGCGGAAGGCGCAACGTGGAGCTGCACTTTTTCCCCTTCGCCAAGCTCGCTATAAAGGGTTTTTTGATGGCGGTGCGTGTTGTGCGCGATGATGGCGTTGGCGCATTCGAGAATATTTGTGGTCGAACGGTAGTTTTGTTCGAGTTTGAAAACCTGGGCATCTGGATAGTGCGATTCGAAGCTCAGAATGTTTTCAATGGTAGCGCCACGGAAGCGGTAGATTGATTGGTCGTCGTCGCCGACAACGAATATGTTCCCTTCTTTCGCCGCTAGCATGCGCAGGAGTTCAAACTGGACGCCGTTGGTGTCTTGATATTCATCAACGAGCAGGTAACGGAATTTTTCGTGATACCGTGCAAGGATTTCTGGGTGCTTGCGCCAGAGATCGGTGAGATTCAGCAGCAAGTCGTCGAAGTCCATGGCGTCAATAGAGCGCATTAAGCGAACATACTCGGCATAGGTTTGGGCAAGGCACTGCATTTTTCCGTGGCGAAATTCTTCGCGCTCTGCGGCTTGTGCGGGGTTCACCCCTTCGTTTTTGAGTGAGCTAATGGTGTGCAGTGCGGTTTTCGGGTTGAGGATTTCGCTGTCAATGTTCAGGCGCTCCAGTGCGCGGCGAACAACTTTGAGGGCTTCACCGGGGTCGTACACGACGAAACCGGGGCGGTAGCCGATGTGGGTCGCTTCAATACGCAAAATTCGCAGCGCGATACTATGGAATGTACCTACCCAAAGGTTGCGCGCATCGGCACCAATTTGCTTTAAGAGCCGTTCGCGCATTTCAGCGGCTGCTTTATTCGTGAACGTTACGGCGAGGATGTTCCACGGGCGGATGCCCTGCTCAAGCAAATGGCAGATGCGGGCAGTCAAAACGCGGGTTTTCCCACTGCCTGCACCAGCAAGCACCAAGGCGGGGCCATTTGTATGGGTAACGGCGGCGTTCTGGGATGGGTTAAGTTGAGGGAAAAGTGCAGCGAGGGAGGCGCTAGAATGAGTCATCACGATGGTTTTTTCTTTTTGGTAATTCCGGCGGTAGAAAATTGTGGAACACTGCCAAGGATATCAAGTGATGACGGGGTGGCAGCAGCTGCGCGGTTTTCTGCTTGAATAGCGTCATAGACTTCTTTGCGGTAAACTTTAACATTCTTGGGCGCTTCTATGCCAAGTTTGGTGACGCCATTCATGCACTCAACAACGGTAATAAGTATGTCGTCGCCGATCATGATAGTTTCATTTTTTTTTCGAGAAAGTACCAGCATGCTCCTACCCTCCGAATACAGGGTATTTAATAGGGAGATCCGGGTTATTAAGTACGACTTGTTTGGCAAGTTTTTTGGGGCGATTAAAGACAAGTGGTGCTTGAAGGTTGGCCGTCATTTTTTTGGGATCATTGGGGATGACGACCAAACAATATACTGCGGCATCATCGGCATTGTTGAGTGCGAGCTCTTCCGTATCATTATTAGTGAGGTAAACTTGGTAGTCTGGTTTAAAAAGCTGAGGATCTAGGATGACAAAAGCGAGTGCTCCTTCGTCAATAGCTTGAAACCACTTGAATGGGCTATCTTCCGAATGGTCTTTGATTATGTAGCGGTGATAATCGGGAAAGCCGAGCAGTGGCTGCGTGAGCTGAATTATTTCTTCTTCATTGATTTCAATTTCACCAAAGCGGGTGGTCTGTATTTTCATGGCAACTCCTCGTGATCTCGGTTGGGAATAAAATCTGACCCGTTCATGATAAATGGGAAAAAAAAGTTGTCAACGAGAAATCAGAATCAATGGGTTTTTCGCAAGTTCCAACTTGACATGCTGTGCATTTTTGCGCTATCAAATTGGCTCACAGATATGTAGGTGCCGAAGTGCACTGTGAAAGAAGGAGAGTCGATGAAGAATCTAAGTGCGAAGGCGTGGGCGGTTATTATTGTAATCGTTGCAATCGTCGGTGTTGGTGGGAGCGTTGGCGCCATCAAGTACACTTCCACAAGTGGTTTTTGTGTTTTATGTCACGACTATGAAAAGAGCTCTTGGCAGGCTGGCGGACACCCTGAAGTGGGGTGTATCACCTGTCACACTAAAGGGCTGATTATGGACAAAATGGTTGGGATGAAGAAGGTTGTATTAACGGCGAGTGGTAAGGTTGACCCTCATCACGACAAGCTTTCGAACAATCCAAAAGTAACGGCAAAAAATTGCATGGGATGTCATTTTGACTCGAAAAAAGCTGACCCCACTTTCTTGGCGAAGCACCAGGAATACATGCAAAATGTTGAAAGTTGCACGGCCTGTCATGGTAATCTTGGCCACAAGCAAAGCATTTGGTCTCAGAAGTTAACCGCGAAGAAGTAATTTTGGTTTTTCGATAATTTTACTATATTGAGAGGTATTTGTATGAAAAAGATTCTTGTTCTCATGGCATTCTGTGTTGTTGGTTTGTTTGCTGGAAACGCATTTGCTCTTGACTGCAGCAGCTGTCACGCAGCTAATCCTGCTTTGGGTGGCGCTACACCTAAGGATGCTATTCACAGTGTTCAGGTTCAGGGCATCGCTGCAATTGCCAACCCAATGCACATGAGCATGAAAGATTGTGCTACTTGCCATGATCGCGCAGCTATGGCTACGGCTAAAGAAGGCGGAGCAAGTCTGAAAGGTGGCTCTGTAGCGGCACTTGGTGCAGCGCCTGCTTGTGCTGGTTGCCATAATGGTGCCGTCGCTCCTGCTGCTGACAAGTGGGATTCTGCTCGGGTTAAATTGCACAAATTTTCATCGAAGTAATAGTTTTCTTTCCCCTTTGGGTTTAGACTCAAAGGGGATTTTGTTTTCTCTGACTGGTTGATGTTGAAAGGAGAAATGAATGATTCGTCTATTAACAAGTTTCTTTTTTGTTGCGGTTCTTTTTGCGGCAAATTCTTTTGCCTATGACTGTAGCACGTGTCATAAGAATGAGCTTACTGGTGCAGATAAAAATGTAGCACATGCAAAGCAACTACAAGGGTTGGATAAAATGACAAACCCAATGCACATGGGTTTGAAAAGCTGCGTTATGTGTCATGATAAGGCGGCGTTAGCTACCGCTAAGGATAGTTCTGCAAGTCTGAACGGCGGAAGTCGTGAAGCACTTGGTGGAGCTCCAGCATGTATGGGTTGCCACAATCCTGCTGGAATTCCCGCTCCCCACGTTTCAAATTGGGACTGGGATAGAATTAAGGGACACACCTTTAGTATTCCTAAGTAGCATTTAGTTGGACATTGAAGCGTCATCAGATCATTCTGGTGGCGTTTTTTTTATTGAAAATATCAAGAGAAGAGGTGATTGGGTATGAATGATGCGCTCCAAATCAGTGATACAATTCCAAGCTTTGAATTGCCAGATCAGAATGGAGAGGTCATTCCCTCAACATATTTGGCTAGCCAGTATACTGTCTTATATTTTTACCCGAAAGATAATACGCCGGGGTGTACGACTGAAGCGGGTGATTTTAGTGCTTTGTTGCCAGAGTTCACTACGCTTGGCGTGCAGGTGTATGGGATAAGTCCGGATTCGGTAGAGTCACATAAAAAATTTAGCGAGAGTAAAGAGTTACGTGTTTCTTTGCTCAGTGATCACGATGCTTTAGTGGCAAAGATGTTTGGTGTATGGCAACTCAAAAAGAACTACGGTAAAGAATACATGGGTCTTGTTCGAAGTACATTTTTGATTGCGCCCAACGGTACAGTAGTTGAGCGCTGGAGTAAGGTACGGGTGAAAGGACATGCTGAAGCGGTACTGGCGGCTGTACGTGCGCGTGTGGAAAAGAAGTAGAGAGGGTTCTACTTCTTTTCTGGAGCCACGCCGGTGTGAATGCAGGCAATGCCAAACGTAAGATTGCGGTAGGTAACATTAGTGAGCCCTGAAGTGCTCATAATCCCTTTAAACTCTTCTTGGGTTGGGAATTTTAGGACCGAGTCAGGCAAGTATTCATAAGCATCTTTTTTGCCGGAAATAACTCCACCTAGGATTGGCAGCACTTTAAGAAAGTAAAAATGGTAGAGGTTTTTAAGGATTTTTGCCTGAGGTGTGGTGAACTCTAAGACAACGACTTTTCCGCCTGGCTTGACGACACGGATCATTTCGCGCAAGGCAAGGTCGCGATCAGGGATATTTCTGATGCCAAAGGCGATGATGGTGGAATCAAAAGTGCCGTCATCAAAAGGGAGCGCTTGAGCGTCAGCGACTTTAAGCTCAATACGGTGCGAAAAGCGTGATTCGCGTACTTTTTGTTGGCCAATTTCTAGCATGTTGGGGCTGAAGTCGACGCCAGTGATTTTTACTGTCTCAGCTGTTTGGCGCGCTATTTCAAGGGCGACATCAGCTGTCCCAGTGGCGATATCAAGAATTCGCCCCCGCTCACCCCATGTCAACTGGGCAACGGCTTTTCGTCGCCAAGCAACATCTCTACGGCCACTTAGGAGACGGTTCAGGAAGTCATATCGCGGGGCGATACTTTGGAACATTGATTTGACTTTATCTGGATCGGGTAGATTGTTGTGCTGAGGTTCTTTTGTCATAGGATCTCCGTAGTTTTAAAATAGGTATTCGTTTTTGTTCTTATCTCAGAGGTTGAACTATCATGTGTTGGGTAAAGAAGGCAGCACCTTTACCGCTTGAACAAACATGCCCGGCAACAGCTTTTGAAGATGTATTGCCGCATGGCTCGCATTCGCGTCTGATTTAAAGATGCCGAATATGGTCGCCCCGCTGCCGCTCATAGCAGATGCGTCGGCTTGAGCATGGATTAAATGTTGCTTTAACGTGTGAAGATTCGGCAAAAGTTCTTGCGCGGCTTGCTCTAAATCGTTGTGGCACATCGTCACTATTGTCTCATAGTCTAAAATGTCTTTGATCTTTTTCTCAGTACTGCAGGTGCTATTGAGCGGAATGCCAAGCTTACTATACACAAATTGGGTTGGTATTTCGACTCTTGGATTTATCAAAACCAGCCCGAATGGAGGAAGTTTAACTGGAGAAAGGATTTCCCCAATCCCTTCTGCGAACGCCGGCACGGTTTCGATGAAAAAGGGAACATCAGCGCCTAGAGTGAGGGCGATGGCGTGCAGCTCTGGTATTGGGATGTTAAGCCCGTGCATGTTTGCGAGCGCGGTGAGTGTGGTTGCCGCATTTGAGCTCCCTCCTCCTAGACCGGCGCCCAGAGGGATAACTTTATCGTGATCAACTTCAACTCCGCCAATCCCATAGCGTCGAGCAAGGATTTCCCATGCACGGTAGATAAGATTGTGTGTGCCATTGAGTTGCGCCGGCCCTCGATATGTAAAGCCATCGGTGGAAGGACGAAAACGCAGGGTGTCGTGGAGCGATATTGGCACCATCAGCGAATGAAGCAAGTGGTACCCATCACTTCTGCGTCCGGTTATACGGAGGTTGATATTAACTTTAGCGTAGCTGCGCGCGGTGTAAGGGGCGCTCACGATAACCTCCTGGGATTTCAAGTGGAGTGATTGATTCAGGGAAACAGGCGCGTTCACGGATCGTGAGTCGCACCCAGTGATTTTCTGATTCGCATCGGTATTGAGTCGTGTCTTGTTGTACACAATGAGGATTTTGGACGTTGTTTGCGATGAATTTTCCGGTAAGAAACAGGCTCAGTTGGGTGTCAATAAAACAGAACCGTTCGTCAAAGCAGAGATCATCTTTGGAAATCCACGTAAAGGTACTTTCGCGATGATCGAGTAAGAGGGCATACGAGTTTACGAAGGCAAACGAAATGACTCTACGCCCGAACAAGTCATGAATGTGAAACAGAACATCGTGTGCGCTGTTCGCAGCAAATGTCATGTCGAATGTGCTCCCTTCGCTCCACCTGATTTTACCGCGCCCCTGCACGTTTTCACACTCACTATGCGCATCATGGGGTGGAGTCGCCGGAATTTTGGCTGCGCATCCGCTTAAAATGAAAATGATCATACATATCAGGAGGTAATTAACGGAGTGCATCTAGCTTCCGGTAGAGTTGGTTGAGCTTTTGTTGGATGGGTTTTGACGTCCGATCAATTTGAAATGCTTGCGCATAATAGTGGAGCGCTGCGTGCTCATTGCCTAGCGCGAGCAAAATATCACCGGCATGTTCAAAAATAATAGAGTCGTCTTGAGTGAAAGGAGGCTGGAGAAGCTCTGTGGCCTTCGTAATGTAGATTTCTGCGTTTATATAATCATGCTGCTGAAAGTAAAACCACGCAAGGCTGTCAAGGTAATATGGATTTTGTGTGTCTTGTGCAATAGCCTGCCGAATGTATTTCCCCCCTTCTGGGATGTCCAGCGATTGTTCGACAAGGATATATCCGTAATAGTTCAACACACGTGCAGATATGTCGTTCGTAAGAACTCGTGGGCGTAACAGTGAAGCGATATCGGCATATTTTTTCTGACGATAGTAGTAGTCGGATAGTGTGAGAAGCACTGATTCTGAAGAATCAAGTTGCACTGCTTCTTTGAGGAGTTTCTCTTGCAAGCTCAAGTCTTGCATGTTTTCCGCAAGCTGCGCACGAAGCAATAATCGATCTGCTGGCTGCGGGAGAAGTTCATCGAAGAGGACACTCAGGCGAGTTACATTCGCAACGCGTTTGAGATGGGAATCAAGCAGCAAAAGGCCTGTGATGGCACCGCGCATTACTTCGTGAGACGATTCGTCAACCAGCTGCTCGTGGATGGTAGACTGAAAGGTGTTTTCACCTTCGACCCATGATAATACGTTTAGGTAGGCTGATTCGCGCTGAATTGACGGTTCGCCGGGAGTTTGAGTAAAGCAGGTACGTGCCAATGAATGATCGGCAAGGCCGTATGCCGAAAGGAAGCACGTTTCGCGCGCCCAATCCCACGCGGTATTTTTTTCGGCAATCATGCGTGAAAACGAAAGCGTTGTTTGGAAATCATGCTCATTAAAGAGGAAACCAAGGAGCTTGCCGAGGAATTGTTCGCTGCCGCGTGGCCAATCGTCTGTTGCACTTTGCGCGAGAAGCATATCAATAGCTAGCTTAAATTGTGCACGCGCATCGTCTTTGCGATCCATTTCCCACAGAATAACACCACGTTCGTAATGGAGCTCGATAGGTGTGCCGCCGAGTAAGTCGATGGCTGTGGCAAGCGCTTTTTGTGCTTCATTGAGTTTGCCCATGCTGTGGTAGGCGCTTCCCAGAAGGCGATAGGCGTAATAGTTGTCGGTTTCGACTTCGCGGAGCATATGCAACGCTTTCACCATCTCTGGAAAATCACCCAGCTTTTCATGAAGTTGAGCATAGAAAAGCAATAATTGCCCTTGTGATTCTCCTTGAACTATCGAGCGCTTTAATAAGTTACGTGCACGAAGCCAATCGCCTTTTTGCGAGTAATACAGGCTCAGAAGTTCAATGATTTCTGTGTTATCTGGTTCCATTTGGGTGGCTTGTTCGAGGGTATAAATAGCTTTTTCGAGCTGATTTTCGCGAGCATATAGCAATGAAAGCTCGCGGTAGAGCGTAGCGGAAGGGTCTGGAGTCAGGTAGATGCTCCGTTCAAGATGTGCCAGTGCGCTTGCATCGTCGCCTTGCAAACGATCCATTGTATAGAGTATATAATAATAATTCGGGTCGTCGTATGTTTCGTCATGCTGAGCCTGCAGTGTCGATGGCATGGATGGCTCACTAAACAGTCCATTACGGGTCAGTTCACCCGTGCAGCCAACCGAAAACGTTATGCCAAGAAGGATACAGAAAATTTTCCCTGTGAAGAGAGATGGTTGTTTCATTCGGTCGTTCCTTTTTTTCTATAGACCGGCGCAGTATAACGAAAACTTTGGAAAGAGACAGTGAAAAAAATATATCTTTTGGTTCTTATTGTCGTGTTTGGAGTGTTGTCCACCCCATCTGCTCGGCCACTTTATGGAAATGTTGCACAAATATCTTGGATGGATTTGTCGCGTTTTGGTAGCTGGGATGTGTTATTTGCCACGTTGAAAGCGCAAGGATACCATGGGGTCATTTTACGCGCCTTTCATAATCAAGGCGATCGTTACCTGACTTTTCATGTGAGATCAGAGGCGCGTGAAGTACTTCCAACTTCAGGGGTCTATTTCACGACGGCACTGGCGCCGACCCTGGAAGATCATTTTCTCAGCGCGGTACCCGCAGCAAGGGCTCATGGGTTAACGATTTATGGATGGCTTGGCGGACGCCGAACCGATTGGTTGGCGACGAACTCACCACTGAAAGATCCGGTCAGTGGGCGCTTATCGCTTTTTACTCCGGCAAGCCGCCACTATGTCGCATCATTATTCGCTGACCTTGCTCGTACGGGTGTGGATGGTATTTTGATTCAAGACGATCTGGTCTATCGCACGCATGATGAGCGTCCGGAAACGGTTTTTGTCCGTGGTGCCTCAGGTTACACCGAGGAATATATCCGGTTGGCGCATGCTCGTGCCGAAGTAATTGCTCAAACAGTTCGTGAGATTAGTACAGCGACTCGTGCCGTGAATCCGGATGTCGCACTTTCAATGAATTTGTACTATGAAGCGGGTCTGCTAAACGATTCGGCTTTGATGTGGTTGGGGCAGGACGTGGCACTCTTTGCAGCGCTTCCCGTTGAGCAGTTTACTGTGATGAGCTATCATCGGCAGATATCGCAGGAGCTTTCCCTTTCCGTTACGGAAGGGATGGCGACGAGCCAGGCTATTGTGGCGCGGTTGATTGAGCAGCTTGGGAAAGCGCGTGTAGTTGCGAAAGTGCAAACTGTTGACTTTCGCGGTGGGGCGCCATTGCCCCGGCATGAACTTGTAGAGTTGTTGCAGATGTTTCCTCCGGATACGCCGCGTATTTTTATGCCGCTACGCGGTGTTCTTCCATGAGTCATTTCTACGATTTCACTATTCCGTATGGGGCTGATGTGCGAGCGGCACTCGCTGCCGAGTTGCATTTGGCGTCTGAGTCTATTAGCGACATGCGGTTAGTGCGTCGCAGCGTCGATGCCCGTCAGAAGCACCGTGGCATTCGTGAAGTGTTGCGGGTCGAATATGCATTGCACGGCGATACGTTGGCGCCGTTCTCATTAGAGCACACCGCAACGGGTGTGCTTTTGCGCCAGTCGCCCCGTTGTCGCCACCGCATTTTGGTGGTCGGAGCAGGCCCTGCAGGTTTGCTTTGTGCTGACATCCTCTCGCAAAGTGGTGCGGAAGTTACCGTGATTGATCGTGGCGAGTCGGTCGAAAAGCGCGCGGTAACTGTCCACGATTTCTGGAAAAACGGTACGCTGAATCCTGAATCCAACGTTCAGTTTGGTGAAGGAGGGGCAGGAACTTTCAGTGATGGAAAACTGACGACGCGTATCAAAAGTGAACATCTGCCGTATGTGCTTGGCCTTCTCGTCGAATGTGGTGCCGCAGAAAATATCCGCTGGGATGCGAAGCCGCATGTTGGTACTGATGTCTTGCGCACCGTCATTGCCACGCTGCGCGAGCGGTTGCGGGCGCGTGGTGTAAAGATACACTTTAGTACTCGGCTGGATGACTTTTCGGCCAACACGCGTGGAGTGGATGTTCTGACCAGTTCGTTCCGTGATACTTTTTCGCATGTAGTTTTGGCTTTGGGGAATAGTGCGCGCGACACCTTTGCTATGCTTCACCGCCACATATATATGGAAGCAAAACCATTAGCTGTCGGAGTGCGTATCGAGCATCCGCGAGATTTTATTGATAGCAATCAGTATGGACATTGTGCGGCAACAATGCCGGCAGCGGAATATAGTTTGAAGGGAACATTTGGCGAACGCGGTGTCTACTCTTTTTGCATGTGTCCGGGAGGGGAAGTCGTCAATGCGAGCTCGGAGCTTGGGCATACCGTGGTGAACGGCATGAGCTATTCAAAGCGTAATAATTATTTCTCTAATAGCGCGCTGGTCGTGACCGTTCCGGTGGAGGAATATGGGGCAACGCATCCGTTGTCAGGTATTGCCTATCAGCGTGCTATTGAAGAGAAGGCTTTCCGCGCCAGCGGCGATTATACGCCACCAGCTATGAAGGTGGTTGATTTTCTGGCAAAGCGTGTCGGGAGTCAGCACGTGAGAGCATCGTTGGCGGTAACGGAATCTATCGATATTCGTGATATTCTCCCAGCGCCACTCATTGAACCATTGAGTGCTGGCATATTGCAATTTGACCGCGCGATGCCTGGCTTTACCGAGCATGGGGTGATGATTGCTCCGGAAACACGAACGTCCAGCCCTGTGCGGATGCCGCGTGATCCGCTAACTGGCGCAAGCCTTGGTGATCAAGGCCAGCGGATTTTCCCCTGTGGTGAAGGGGCGGGATATGCCGGCGGGATTGTGAGTGCGGCAGTCGATGGGGTGCGTTGTGCTTTGTCAATAATCGGAACTATCAACGATTGAACGAAACTGATACATACAGTTTTTCTCAATACTACCGAAAAATCTAAGTGAGTGTTTATGTTTGACTATCAAGAAAAATTTGATGTGATTATCGTTGGTGCTGGTCATGCGGGATGCGAGGCGGCGTTGGCTTCGGCGCGTATGGGGTGCCGGACGGTTTTGTTTACCATTTCGCTTGACGCTATTGCTCAGATGAGTTGCAACCCAGCTATTGGAGGAATTGCCAAAGGGCATTTAGTCAAAGAAATCGACGCTTTGGGCGGCGAAATGGCGCTGAATATAGATGCGACTGGATTGCAGTATCGCGTGTTGAATACACGTAAAGGACCAGCAGTTCGATCGTCGCGTGCCCAAGCAGATAAAATACTCTATCGTAATCGGATGAAATATGTATTAGAAAACCAGCCTAATCTTTTTGTATGCCAGGATATGATTACGGGGATTTTCGTCGAGAATGGAATCATTGGCGGTGTGCTTGGGCAGGTAGGGACGCGGTATCATGCGAAATGCGTGGTGCTGACTACCGGAACATTTTTAAATGGAACCGTTCATATTGGCTTTGACTCCTTTTCTGCTGGGCGTTTAGGTGAGCCTGCAGCTACAGGTTTATCTGAATCACTCGTGGCGCATGGATTTGAGATAGGACGATTGAAAACTGGTACACCTGCGCGAGTCAATAAGCATTCGCTTGATTTTTCCAAGATGGAACCGCAATACGGCGATGAAGTTCCAAAACCGTTTTCTTTTCTGACAAAGTCTATTCAGCGGGCGCAACTGCCTTGTTGGATTACGTGGACGAATGAACGAACCCATGCTGTAATTGCGGAAAACATTCAGCGCAGTGCATTATATAGTGGGAAAATTAGCGGCACTGGTCCGCGCTATTGTCCCTCTATAGAAGATAAAGTGGTAAAGTTTCCCGATAAAGACCGTCACCAAACTTTTCTGGAGCCAGAAGGGTACGAAACAAACGAGTACTATATTAATGGTATGAGTACCTCGTTACCGGTAGATGTTCAGATTGAATTTTACCGCACGATTCCGGGATTGGAGCGTGTCGAATTGATGCGCCCAGCATATGCTATCGAATACGATTACTTCCCGCCGACACAGCTGTATGCAACGCTTGAAACGAAAATGGTGCGTGGGCTTTTCCACGCTGGACAGATCAACGGCACCAGTGGGTATGAAGAGGCGGCCGCACAGGGTTTGTTGGCAGGGATCAATGCTGCACTTGCGGCGCAAGATCGTGAGATGGTGATTATCGGGCGTGACCAAGGGTACATTGGAGTGATGGTTGACGATTTGGTAACAAAAGGGACGAATGAGCCGTACCGCATGTTCACGTCACGTGCCGAATACCGCTTAATCTTGCGTGAAGATAATGCCGATTGGCGCTTAACTGAACTTGGACGTCAGGTAGGTTTGGTAAAAGACGATCGTTATGCGATTTTTCAGATCAAGTGGGAGCAAGTAGAGTGTGAACGTGAGCGGTTACGCACGGTGAGTGTTGCGCCGGTTGCGGCGAATCCGATCTTAGAAAGCAAAGGAGTTGCTTTGTTGAGTGAAGCGGTACGTGCTGCGGTGCTCTTAAAGCGGCATGAAGTGGAGTATGCTGATCTTGTGACGATGGGGGTTGGCGACACATCGTTGTCTCCGGATGTCATGGAACAAGTTGATATTCATCTGACCTATGAGGGATATGTGCAACGTGAAGAGCGTTTCATCGAACGGCAGCGTCATCTGGATAAAGTGAAAATTCCTGAGAATATTGTTTTCAGCGAAGTTGCTGGGTTATCGCGCGAAGTGGTAGCCAAACTCAGCCAAATTCAACCGCATACGCTTGGGCAGGCACTCCGTATTCCAGGTATGACGCCGGCAGCAATTTCGGCGTTGATGGTTCATTTTGAAATTCAAAAACGCCAAGCGGCAGAAAAACTATGAGTCGTTTGCATCAGTTGCTGGCCGAAAATGGGTGGGAAGAGCGAGTAGCGAGCTTTGAGACGTATTATGCCGAGCTTTTGAAGTGGAATCGTGCAAAACAGATGACAACACTTACAGAGCGGGAGGAAGTTTTTGAACGTCACTTTTTTGATTCCATCGCATTGGCGCATGCCCGCTTGCCGTATGCGGCTCGTTTGATTGATATTGGTTGTGGTGGGGGCTTTCCAGGGTTTCCGCTGAAGATCGTCCGTCCTGATCTTGAGTTGGTAGCTGTCGATTCCGTGTCAAAAAAAATTGCTTTCTTAAACCACTTACGGCGTGTGTTAAAGCTGGAGAATGTTACTTGTTATGACCGACGGGCGGAAGATTTAGGAGATCTTTTCGGTACTTTTGATGTGGTGACCTTTCGCGCGGTTGCTGCGACAGATGAGCTCGTGAAGATAGGCTTGCCATTTTTACGGCAAGGCGGTAAACTCCTCCTTTGGAAAACTGAGGGGCAATTGGACGAGTTGGCACATCTTGTGGACGGCTCGTCTTTTCGCGTCGAGATGTTTCGGCACCTTAGTGGGAATGAAAAAACAGTTTTGGTGGAAATTACCCCTCATGCAGAAAGCTAACGTATGATTTGCGCGGTAACTCATCCGCGGCGCGGAAACTTTACTACAACAGTTGCAGTGAATCTGGCAGCAAGTTTTGCTGTGCGTGAAAAGCGGACGTTGCTCATTGATGTTGCTGGTGGTGATGCTGGCGTGCTTGCAGGGATCCCGCGCAATGCGCTTGGTATTACGGATACGATCCGTGAGCGTGGTGAACATTGCGAGTCCCATATTCAGTCAACGCCTCTTCCATTTATGGATGTACTTCCGTTTGGGACAGAGGGGTTTGGTTACGGGCTCTTTTGGGAGGAGTATCCTTGGACGCTGGGAAAACTTGAGTATTATGACATTATTGTACTTGATACAGATATTCGACGATTTCCTCCGATCATGGCGAAATATTGGAGTCATGTTTTGTTTCCGGTGGCAACATCTCCGTATATCCAGGAAGATATGCGGGCAATTGAATCGCTCTGTGGCATGCTCGATTCCCGAGCTAGCATAGAGTATGGTGTGCTTGGTGTCGGTAGTGAAATTCCGATGCCAGTTTCCGGTGCCATGGCGCTGCAAACAGTTATTCCTGTAGATGCTTCTTGGAGAGCGTTGAGTCGTCCAGCGGTACTGCATGATTTACTCTCTCCGCTCGCAAGATGCTATTTTGCGCTGGCTCAAGAATTACTTAAACTTTCCATTAATAAGGCAGGTGCTGTGTATGCGTAGGCCTCTCATCGCGGGGAACTGGAAAATGTTCAAGACAAATCCCGACACATCAGTGTTTCTTGCTGAGTTTTTACCGAAGTTGTCAGATGTGCCGTCTGGTAGAGATGTCCTGTTGTGCCCGCCTTTCCTTTCGATAGCGCGTGCTGTCGGGTTGGCTGCTGGGACTCCACTTTGTGTGGGGGCGCAGAATGTCTATCCGAAAGAAAACGGCGCGTTTACTGGTGAAGTGTCACCGCTAATGCTGGTTGATGCTGGCGTAAAGTATTGTCTTGTTGGGCACTCGGAGCGTCGCGCTTACTTTGGCGAAGTCGACACATTCCTCAATGAAAAAGTGCGGGCATTATTGGAAGTTGGCATCACGCCGATAGTATGTGTTGGTGAGACATTGGAGCAGCGCGAGGCGGGTCAGGCTGAGTCAGTTGTGGCAGAGCAAGTGCGGGCTGGGCTTACTGGTGTTGCGATCACAAGTGTTGTTGTCGCCTATGAGCCAGTATGGGCTATAGGTACTGGTAAAACTGCCAGTGCGGCAGATGCGCAACAGATGCATGCTTCAATCCGTACTGTTCTTGCTGCGTTAGGCGAAGCGGAGTTGGTGCGGATTCTGTACGGTGGTTCAGTCAAGGCGGATAATATTGCAGAGCTTATGGCGATGCCCGATATTGACGGGGCTCTTGTTGGTGGTGCGAGCCTTGATCCATCTAGTTTTTATGCTATTTGTAATTATGTAGAGAAGGGTTAATTTATGAGTACGTTATTGATTGTTTTGCACGTGATCGCTTCAGTCGTTATTATTGTTGTTGTGTTGATGCAAAAGGGTAAAGGCGCAGATATGGGTCTGACGGGGAGTTCAGAGTCTGTGCTTGGAACTGGTGGAGCGAACTTTTTTATGAAGCTCACTGCGTGGACAGCAGCATTGTTTATGGCGACAGGGTTGGTCTTGACAGTGGTTGAGTCTCGCTCCGTAGGGAAGAGTCTGGTGGATGGTGCCAATATTCCTTCGCTTGTTGAAACCGTCGTTCCTTCGAGTGACGCTCCAGTAACTCCTTCTGGTGTAAAGGGTTCGCAGGATTAGAAAATATTTTAAATAAAGGCTTGACGTAAAACGAGGTGGTGTGTATATTCCCTCCTCGTTGCGCGGGACGGCGATTGAGTCGGGGCGCAGCGGAGTTCATTACCAACTGAATAGAAGACAGCAAAGAATAGGTAAAAAAGTAATTTGAGCTATACAAACTTTCATACGGAGAGTTTGATCCTGGCTCAGGACGAACGCTGGCGGCGTGCCTAACACATGCAAGTCAAGGGTCATTTCGGTGACACTGGCGCACGGGTGAGTAACACGTGGATAATCTACCTTTAAGCCTGGGACAACAGTTGGAAACGACTGCTAATACCGGATACGCACTACGGTGGAAAGATGGTTTCGGCCATTGCTTATAGATGAGTCCGCGCATGATTAGCTAGTTGGCGGGGTAAGGGCCCACCAAGGCGAAGATCATTAGCCGGCCTGAGAGGGTGATCGGCCACACTGGGACTGAGACACGGCCCAGACTCCTACGGGAGGCAGCAGTGGGGAATATTGCGCAATGGACGTAAGTCTGACGCAGCAACGCCGCGTGGATGATGAAGGTCTTCGGATCGTAAAGTCCTTTAGATGGTGAAGAACCGATGTGAGAGGAAATGCTCATATCCTGACGGTAGCCATAGAATAAGCTCCGGCTAAATCCGTGCCAGCAGCCGCGGTAATACGGGTGGAGCGAGCGTTGTCCGGAATTATTGGGCGTAAAGGGTGCGTAGGCGGTTTTTTAAGTCTGCATTGTAAGTTCAGTGCTTAACGCTGAAATTGGTGCGGAAACTGGAAGACTAGAGTACTGTAGGGGAAAGCGGAATGTCCGGTGTAGCAGTGAAATGCGTAGAGATCGGATGGAACACCGAAAGCGAAGGCAGCTTTCTGGGCAGTAACTGACGCTGAGGCACGAAAGCGTGGGGAGCAAACAGGATTAGATACCCTGGTAGTCCACGCCGTAAACGATGGATGCTAGATGTTGGCGAGGT
>NZ_AWNK01000016.1 GCF_000469585.1 Chrysiogenes arsenatis DSM 11915 | reverse complement strand
CAAAATTCAGCTATGTCTGACCATATGCACAATGCAGGTTTGCACTTGGGTGTTCGGATAAGCGGCTTCTATAGCTTCTGGGAACCCTTTTAAGCCGTCAACGCAAGCTATGAAAATATCCTTAACTCCACGGTTTTGTAGTCCGTTAAGAATACTAAGCCAGAACTTTGCCCCTTCATTTTCCGCGATCCACATGCCAAGAACTTCCTTTTGTCCCTCCATGGTGACAGCCAACGCGAGATACACTGCTTTGTTGATAATGTGTCCGCCTTGTCTCCCTTTCACCCTGATAGCATCCAGATAAACAATGGGGTAAACTTCATCAAGGGGACGGTTTTGCCATGATTTCACATCGTCAATCACAGCATCGGTTACTTGGGATATTAAGGTGGGGGAAACCTCCACACCATACATTTCTTCCAAGTGAACTTGAATGTCCCGTGTACTCATGCCCAGCGCGTACATAGAGAGGATTTTATCGTCAAAACCATGAAAACGGCTTTGACCTTTGGGGATAATTTTTGGCTCAAAACTGGCGTCGCGGTCACGGGGGACATTGATCTGAAGCTCACCAAACTCGCCGCTAATAGTCTTTGGATATTTGCCGTTGCGTGAGTTTCCAGCCTGCTTGTCTGACTTTCCATGTTTGGCATAGCCAAGATGGTCTGTCATCTCTGTCTGCATTGCACGCTCTACAAGTCGCTTCGTTAACTCTTTGAGTAGACCGCCTTCGCCTACAAGATCTTCAGGCTTTTTATAGTTGACAAGAAGCTGGTCGAGAAGTTCATCGGAAATGGCCATGGGATACTCCTTGAGATATGATCAGAATAGTATCTTAAATGGCCACTTACACAAAATATTTTACACACTCTCAGTTGGACGCACCAGCATTTGGTGAATGCAGGATTTGATATCTCATGGCTGACTATGTTGCCCGTGATAGACACGCTGGAAATCGCGCGTAAGCTCGGACACACGAAGAAAAACAACCTCAATGCGCTGTTGGAACATCACGATATAGCGCGCGACGGCGACGCTCACCGCGCACTTTCGGATGTAGTGGCGCTCAAAGATTACTACTTCAAAGTAATACATGGGAACGTTGATTATACTGCAAAGACATTCATTGAGCATGTGGAATACGAGATCGAGGAGTATTTGCCAAGCGTGCTGCATGATCTGCCGCAGCTAGTCAGCGACGGCGGCGAAATGAAGTTCAGCTATTCCGACAAAAAAGGAGCTGTGACCGAACGAGCAATAACGCCATACGGCTGGGCAAGAACGGCAAAAGGATTGATGATTCACGGACTCTGCCATCTTCGGAACGAGCGACGAAGTTTCTACGCAGAAAATATCACACGCTAAGTCACCAACGCCCCGCATTCGCGGGGCTTAATTTTTTTCAGGAGGTATTTCGATGGATACTATCAAGCTCCATGAGTTGGCTATGGGAGGATTGCAGGAACGATTCAGTCACGAACTCGAACGTGTAATTTCCAACATAGCAGACGAAAACACACCGCCAGATAAAGTGCGGGAAATTACGATCAAAGTGAAGCTCAAGCCGAACAAAGAGCGAACGCGGGTAGCAATCGAAAACCATGTGACAACAAAACTTGCACCGTATGATCCAGTGACCACCATTGGACATATCGCCCATCACCGTGGCCGCAGCTACCTGCTAGAAATTGACCCAACGCCAGTGCTGCCAATCACACCGGAGGCAGAAGAGCATAACCGTAAAATCACGCAACTTGACACAAAAACCGCCGCAGGAGGCATGTAATGTTTGACAAGTCCACTATCGAAAAATTGCAAGAATTGACGATGCAAGCAGCAGATACAGAAACTATCGACGGGCGCGAATACTCACGGGCAAAACTGTATCCGGTATCGGAGCCATCACTCACAACAATCCAAACGTCAACACTGGAGTCGGTAGTTCAGTATATTGCAGATAACATCGACGGCTTGACGGACAAGTTATTCCTGCATGTGATTGATCCTACGCGCGTCGCCGTTTACACCAGCGCACGAAAGCAATGGCGCGACCGCGAAACGCCGATACTCGCTATTGCTCCTGAGCAAAAACATTTCTTTCAGAATGAATTGAGTATTGAACAATTCATTGTATGGCTTCAAGCCGGATTCGTTCAGGACGAAATGACCGCGCAAATCTTGAAGCTGGTCGGTAATATAACCAGTACTGCCGTGCAAAATTGGGATGATGATGGAATAACGCAGGCAGTCAGCGCAAAAGTCGGCCTGACGCTCAAGCAAACTGAGCCGGTGCCGAACCCCGTCATACTGCGCCCATTCCGCACTTTTACCGAAGTTGAGCAGCCTGCCAGTCGTTTTGTGTTGCGACTGAAAACCAACGGCGAAAAACCGCCAACGGTACTTTTGACCGAAGGCGACGGTGGTGCGTGGAAGAAGGCTGCAATGGATAATATTGCCGCGTATTTCAAGAAGCATGACTGCATGGAACCTTCAATCGACAACAGGAACGTAATCATTTTACAGTAACCGCATCGCTTACCGCCCGGTTAAGTGCCGGGCGGTGACTACGGGAGGAAGAATGAATGAGCACCGCGACAATAAAATCGGTTTGTCTGGGCGAGAAAGTTGAAGACATCGAAGAGTTGCGGAACAGCCACGGTTCAGCACCGGTTATTTGGGATGATTTATGGCCACTATACAAACGCGCCGATATGCCGGCACACCAGCGCTCCGTGCTGTTGATGACCTACGAGCCAGACTGGAGCTTGTACTGGAACGCCTACGTTAAAGCTTCCAAATGGAAGACATTTAACTACTCCGAGTTAGACAACGAAATTATTATTGCAACCGCGATGCCGGCGCGGGTGGAGGGTGCAGGAATGAAGCGCAAGCCTACTGGATTCGTTGCGAAATGCCAATGCGGCGTGATCGTCGGCGCGATGGACTATGATCGTACAGACCGCAAAGACGCAGGCCAGATACTTGGCAAATGGCTGCACGACGGCTGCACGGTTGAGCCGCAATTTGCGGGGACGTGGAGCGTTACGGTTAAAGCATGCCGGTGCGAATTGGCTGCATACCCTGGTTGAATTACTCGGCGGTTTGTTATGCTCCAAATAAGGATTCTTAAATGGTTGACAGAATACTCTGTTTCTTCGGTGTGCATATTTTTTACGCGCCTCGGCTTATTTTAAGTGTTGGCCGAAAAACACACCACGAAGTAAGAAAATGCCGCAGATGCGGGAAGTCCGAAACTGTATTTAGCGGAACGCGGACTGAATGGTATGTGCGCCATGGTTTTAATGAGGAATAGTCGTCACAAAACAGCATCGCCCCCGGAAACGGGGGCTTAATTTTTTGGAGGATCCATGAACTGCGCATATTGCGGAAACGAAACGGCAGACACAATAGGCAGAACGCGCAGATATAACGCTGGGCTTGCTGTGTACTGCAACGAGTATTGCAGAATAAAAGCATCGCGAGAGCGAGCGAAAATTGAAAGAGTCAATAAGTTGATTGAAAGCGAATCTAAAAAAACAAAACAGATGATCGACGTAAAAAAAATTGATTGGCGATTACGTGAATCGGGGGAAAAGAAACTCCATCACAACATCGACCCGCGATGGACGGGAAAACAAATACCATACACAGCCGCGCGCGGCGCCGGAGGGATGCCGTGAAATGTGAACATTGCGGCAAGCCAGTACAATGGGCGCGTGGCTCCCGCGTGTACTGTAATGCTGAATGTCAGCAGAAAGAGAACGAGTTAATCGGCAAACGCCGGAAAGCGCGCGAACGGTACGCGCAGAACAAAAAAGTGAAAAGGAGATTGAGTAGATGAAAGAATTATATGAACTCAACGTTGCTGACCAGTGCCGCGCGTTAGGCATACAGGTGGGTGACACCATAGAAGGGATTAGTTGGCATACCACACGCCTTACTTTACTCTGGCTCGGTAATGAAGAAGCTGTATGGAGCATGACACATCGCGGTAGCGAAAGCACAACATGGTCAGAGCCTCGGGAAGTCGTAAATTGGTATTTAACATGCCGCGACTGGAAGAAGGTGAGTGAATGAAAGCCACCCTCCTCCAATGCACCGACTGGCGCAAAGCCGCGTATGCAGCGCGGACGTGCTACGACTCGCACGACAAGAGCGCACCGGAAAGCGATTTGAAGCTCCTACAGAACATCATCAAACGCGGGCATGACAGCGTTCTCGAATTTATCAATATTACGTGGGAGATTGAGTGTTCACGCGCGTGCAGTCATCAATTAGTGCGCCATCGTATTGCCAGCTATGCACAACAGTCACAGCGTTACGTGAAGCTCAATGCAGAAAACGAACAGTGGTATATGATGCCGCCGAAGATCGAACACCATCCCGACACAACGATTATTGCCGATTACGCAATACTCATGGACGACATTGAAAGATTCTATGGACGAATGGTTGCCGCAGGCATCCCGCCAGAAGATGCTCGGTACATACTACCCAACGCGACAAATACTGTGCTGACCGTAAGCATGAACCTACGGAGTTTTCGCAATTTCCTCTCACTACGACTCGAACGACACGCGCAATGGGAAATCCGAGGATTAGCAAATGAAATGCTCATCGCGCTTTACGAGTATCCAGAAGTGTCATTGTTGGCGACGCAGGGGGTGAAAGAATGAGCCTACAATACTGCTCCCGCTGCAACCGCTGGCACGATCCGAACAGAATGTGTGCGGATGTGGATTATGATGAATTTTCGGAGCAAAAGGAAATTGACTTATTGTTAAATTTAGCACAGGAGGAAGATATGCCGAACGCAAATGAAATCAGCTCCCCACGGTCACAAGTTCTATTCGAGGCAGAGCGCACCATCAACGGCGACCGCGACCAGCAATACGGCGCACCCGCCGTGGCGTTCGACCTGATTGCTAAATACTGGAGCGTCTATCTTGGTTGCGATGTTCTACCAAAAGATGTTGCACAAATGATGGTGCTTATGAAGCTGGCACGTGAACAGTTAAACACCAAACGCGACAATCTCGTTGACATGATTGGCTATGCCGCGTTGAGTGTTGAATTGTAGCCATTCAAATGACAGCCAAACAAGTAAACCCGCAGAATATAATATTTTGCGGGTTTTTTAGTCGGCATTTACTATTCCCATTCAAAAGAAAACCACACCTAAGCGAAAGGAGTTTCATTAGATATGACGCAACGATATCGCGCCGTGTTGTCGCTGGCACTCGCACACGTTTACATTCACTTTTACCACGATCAGATTTTCCCTTCAAAAAAAGAACTTGGCGAAGTGTATCGCGCAGTTACAGCACGTGAATCAATCGCCCACTTGCAATCCGCGATGGTAGAGGCAAGCCGAAAGTTGAAAACCGACCAACTGGAACATATGCAAAAGCGTGTGAAGGGATTGGGATTTGACGGTATGCGCCTGAGCGAATTACTCGCCGCAGGAATCATCGAAATGCAAAACGCGCAAGAGATCATCGAAGCGACGAAAAACAAAACAGAAAATGACTGGTCAGCGCTGTGGCGCATTCGGATGATGCTCGGAAAACTGAATAAAATCGCAGGATGCGGATTCAGGGACGGCCTCTATGTCGATGACGAACAAATCGAATATGTACTGAAAGCGAGGGAAAGAGTATGGCAGAAGATAGCGTGAAAGATGCAGCACATGATTTATTTGATGCTTTGCTATAGTAGCAGTTACAATGTTCGATCTCAACAAGACGACTCTTACCGTGGACGGGGAAACTCTTACTGTTTCAACGGCTTATGATGATATATTAAAACAAATTGAATTAAACGGTGAACAATGACCGAACGCAGACCAGATATAATGGATTACAGCACAAAATCTCCCGAAGTCGCAGCCTTCGCCAGCAAAAATCAAGATATGGAATGCCCGCACTGCCGCCACCGGTGGCCTATCCACCCGAATACAGTCGGTAGTGTCAGTTGGCACTGCCCTAATTGCGGGGAGAAATTTAGAGCACAGGGGAGGAAGTGAAATGCAGGAGAAGCCGATAATTTTTAATGATGAAATGGTACGCGCAATACTTGGAGGACGAAAGACACAGACGAGACGAATAGTGAAGCCGCAACCACATCCCTGTAATGAGCCATGGCCTGACCTACAGCCCGGTGACCGTCTATGGGTGCGGGAGGCATTCAGATTGTTTGATGCACAGGAAGAGTGTGCTTGCTACGACCTCTGTGTGTGTTCTAGGCACCACGGAAAGCCGGTTTATCGGGTCGATGAAGATTGCGGAGAAAGCAAATGGAAGCCAAGCATCCACATGCCCCGATGGGCTTCACGAATCACGCTGGAAGTCACTAACGTGCGAGTGGAGCGGTTGCAGGATATTAGCGATGTAGACGCGATTGCTGAAGGGTGTGACGATACACACATCACTGAAACACATCCGCCGTCACAGGCATTTAGAAAACCTACACCAAGAGAGGCGTTTCGGGTTCTATGGGATTCCATTTACGGCAAAAAAGACGGCTGTCCGTGGGTAGATAATCCTTTGGTGTGGGTGATAGAGTTTAAGGTACTGGGGGAACAAGTGAAATGAGCGAGAAACCTTCACTGGTGCAAGTTCAATTGGTAAACATTGAAGTAGCAAGAAGCGCTGATGAGTGCATTTTTTGCAGGTCGACTGGAGCAATAATCGCCATCAAGCGGTAATGCTGCATGGCGGCAAAACACCAGAAAGTTTATGTGATGCGCTGCTGATGCTTACTAGGCTTCTCAGGTCAGAAATAGCTAAAGGGCGTATATAAAATAACAACCTCAACAGGTGAACCATGCAACTCGAACGAATGATAGAAGAAATCGCAGAAAAGGCGGCTCGCAAGGCCGCCGAAATTGCGTTTAAGCCTACCATGATGACAAGAAAACAAATACAAGATGAGTTCAGCCTGAGCAATACGACAATTCATAATCTCATAGTTGATGGCGTTTTCCAGTACGGTATTCACTATATACAGCCAACAGGCATAAAGCAAACGCGCTGGATTTATCAAGCCGTGAATGATACGTTGCGCCGGACGCCTGCCACCACAGGGAAAGGTTGATCGTCATGGCATCATTACGGACAAAAAGCAACGGGAGCGAGCGCACCATATACGTTCGCTATTATCTAAGGGGGAAACTTCACGAACAGAAGACCGGGCATAAGTGCACAGGGAAACGCAAACCATGCAGGTGTCACGGATGCCTGAGCGCCGCCGTAATTTGCAGTGACATTGAACGGCAGATACGGAGTGGAACATTCGGTATTGAGCAGACACCGAATGACGACGCGGCAACGGCAACAAACATACTTATTGACGAGTATGTCACAACATGGCTTGAAATAAGGGAAGCCGTGTTGAGGCCAAAAACGATTGCCACGTATCGCGGTTTCGCCAACCATTGGATACTTGGGGAATTTGGAGGGCGGCAGGTGGCGCACATTAAGCCACTCGAAGTGCAACGATTTATTGCCAGATTGTCAAAGCAGTTGGCACCAAAAACCGTCAAGCACGTTGTTACCCTCCTCTCCACGATCCTGCTGGATGCCATACGCAATGGCGTCATTACTCGCAATCCAGTTGAAGGGGTGAAGTTGCCGCGAGTCATTCAGCGACAGCCAGACCCATTCGACCGCCAAGAGATTGACGCCATTCTGTCATGGATGAAGGAGCATAAGCCAAAGATGGCCGCATGGTGCGCGGTGAGTTTCTACACGGGCATGAGGACGGGCGAAGCCTTGGCGCTTCGGTGGGGTGATATTGATTTTCGTAAACACACGATCTCTATCCAGCGCACCACCGGAGGCGAAGGGACAAAGACTGGATCGGGCAGGACGGTTGATATTATCGAAGCACTTGACTCGTGGTTATCACAGCACAAGCTGCGTCACTTTGTTGGGCAAGATAGCATGTTTCCCATTGCTGCATATTCTGCCTTGGTGGAAAACTACTGGAAACCTTGCTTGAAGGCATTGGGAATCCGGTATCGCTCCATTTACAACACACGACACACATTCGTCTGCATGATGCTCGATGCAGGGGAACCGTTATCATGGATCAGGGATATGGTAGGACACACCGACCTAAGCATGATAACGAAGGTGTACGGCAATAAAATAAACCGCCCAACGGGTCGCGCCGGAGGACGGTTCAATGACAAAATATGGGAAGAATATGGGAAAGTTGAAAATCCTAAAGCGCAAACCATTTAGATACAAATAGTTAAATGGTGGGCGATACTGGGATTGAACCAGTGACTTCTACCATGTCAAGGTAGCACTCTCCCGCTGAGTTAATCGCCCTTACTTTCCAAACGGTCTGTGTGTATACTGCAAAATCACTTTTATGTAAAGGTGAAAAATTGGTTGTTACTCTTATGCAACACGGACGCAAGTTTCACTCATTGAGTTGCCAACAACATTACTCTTCACGAAACAATATCATCAGAGAGCATTGCTAATGAACCGCTGGAATATTTTTTGCAATTTTATCGAGAAAAACCTTGGCACTGACGCTCGTGCACTCACTGATTTCCTTGCCACTCCGACATATACCACACAGCGAGGTATCCGTTTCAACCCTGCACGGGCACTCCTCCCACACCAGCAAATCACTGACGCCCTTCAACAATGCGGCATTCACGTTGAAAGTTCTATTCCGTGGGAGCCACTTGGTTATTCGCACTCCTGCGCTACGCTTGGGTCGCATTTCCTGCATCATGCAGGCGCTTTTTATATCCAAGAACCTTCTGCCATGCTACCTGCTTCCTTACTGCCTCTACATGAAGGTGGCGTATACCTTGATTTATGCGCCGCACCGGGTGGAAAAACTTCGCAAATCTGCGGTCGCGCTATCGACCAAAAGTTGAATATCACGCTGGTCGCCAATGAAACCGTTGCCTCTCGGCACGCAGTGCTTACCAGCAACCTAGAACGCCTAGGACTTCTGTCGTACGTCTGCCCCGTCAATTTTACACCCGACACGCTTGCCTTAGAGCTCCCAGCATATTTCGACGGTATTCTTGTTGACGCCCCCTGTTCTGGTGAAGGGATGTTTGGCCGCGATCCACTGTCCATTGACCACTGGAGTCCTGAGCACGTCGAAAGTTGCGCCCAGCGTCAACTCGCCATCCTGCGCAGTGCAGTCGCCTTACTTCGTCCAGGTGGGCATATCGTTTACTCGACGTGCACAGTAAACTCGATAGAAAACGAAGCGGTTGTCGCTTGGTTTTTGCACGAATTTCCTGAATTTTCATCAGTTACACAAGAGCCACCAGCTGGAACACGTGCAGGAATCGACGGAATTGGCCTGCGTATTTGGCCGCAAGATGGCTCTGGCGACGGGCAATACTGTGCGCTATTACAACACGGCTCAAATTCGCCTGTGCCGCCACTCCAAAATCGCACGCCCATGAAAAGAGCAAAAACAACAGCGCCGACCTCAACCGAACAATCGCTTCTTAGCGAAGTCACAACGGGTGAATGGGTACAGCAAGAAAAAAACCATCTCCATAAAGTTGGCGATACACTTTTCTGGCTCCCCCCTGCTTGGAGAACGCTGCCTATTGCAGCGCGCGGCATTGCACTCGGTAAAATACGCGGGCAACAAAAAATCAGCTTTCTTCCCTCGCACACGCTCGCCATGCTTGACCTACCCACACTGCACACGCACTATTGCAAGCTGACGGAGCAAGAAGTCATTCGCTACATTCAAGGACACCCTTTGCAGCGCGACATAGCGCCGGCAACGGGATGGAAAATTGCGTGCGCACTTGAGGGCGCACCACTTGGCTGGATTAAGTGGCATGCGAATGGAGAAGGAAAAAATCATCTCCCCAGTGGACTGTATATGCGACGGCCGATGAACTTCGCAATGAACCAAACTTGAATCAGGTCAAGGTCACTCCAGCCAGAGTGCCACCGACGCGTCCGAAGGCATGCGCCAATCGCCACGCGGCGAAAGAGCAATGGTACCGACTTTCGGGCCATCGGGAATACAACTTCGCTTAAATTGCTGCGTAAAAAAACGGCGCAAAAACAGTTGATGCCAACGCTCTATTTCCGCTTCGGTGTAACGACCTTCAAAAGCCCTGGCCGCCAACAAACGAACCTTCTCAGGCGATGCGCCATATTTTACCGTGTGGTACAAGAAAAAGTCGTGCAGCTCATACGGGCCGATGACTTCTTCGGTTTTTTGCTGAATCTCTCCATTCGTGCCGCGCGGCAATAATTCGGGAGTAATCGGTGTATCAATGATCTGTTGCAGCACCGCGGCGATTTCCCCGCCGAGTTCGTCCGCCACCCATCCAATCAAATAACGGATCAATGTTTTCGGTACGCCACAGTTGACAGCATACATCGACATGTGATCGCCATTATAAGTTGACCATCCAAGGGCTATTTCGGAAAGATCACCGGTTCCGATGACAATGCCGCTCTCTTTATTGGCAATATCCATCAAAAGCTGTGTCCGCTCCCGTGCCTGCACATTTTCATAGGTCACGTCATGACACGTCGGATCATGCCCGATATCACGGAAATGTTGTTCGCACGCCGGAACAATGTCTATTTCACGCAGCTCAACGCCCAAGAGATGACACAGGCGACATGCTTGCTGATAGGTACGGTCGGTCGTTCCATAGCCGGGCATCGTGAGCGCCAGAATATCGTGCGACGGCTTACCTAGCAAACTACACGCGCGCTGCATTACCAGCAACGCGAGCGTCGAATCGAGACCTCCAGAAATTCCCACCACCAAACGCTTGGTGCGTGTGTGCGCTACCCGCCGCGCCAAGCCACTCGCCTGAATAGTCAGAATTTCACGACACCGTTCGGCACGTCGCAGTGGATCATGCGGAACAAATGGATGTGGATTCACGCTCCGGCGCAAGTTGGTTGGTGTCGGGACGCTTCCCAGTACGACTTTCCGAACATTCGGCACAGAATGATCGCCCAAAGAACTTTCGCTCACACGCGCGGCAAGCAATCGTTGTGTGTCGATATCACCCACCAATACGGTTGCACCACGGGCAAAACGTTCATTTTCGGCTAACATGACTCCATTTTCAGCAACCATGGCGTGACCACCATAGACAACGTCGGTAGTCGATTCCCCAACACCAGCCGAGGAATAAACATAGGCGCCTAGACAGCGAGCACTTTGCTGCGTCACAAGCGCACGGCGATAGTCAGCTTTTGCGACCAGTTCATTACTCGCAGAAGGATTAAACGTTATCAAAGAACCTGCAATAGCCTGATAAGAACTCGGCGGGATCACATTCCAAAGATCTTCACACAGCTCAATGCCAAACAATTCACCGGTACGCAAAGCAAACAGAAGATCAGTACCAAACGGGATGGGATCATGATATTCCGGCTCAACTACCGCCGCCGCAGGAAGCTGCCGCCCAGAAGTAAACCATCGTTTCTCATAATATTCACGCGTATTTGGGAGGAATGTTTTTGGAACGAATCCATGAATTTTTCCCCCTTGCACTACGGCGGCAACGTTCCACAAACGGCTATTCCACAAAAGTGGCATCCCGATAATCGCCACGGTTGCGAGATGTGCATGAGTTTTCGCCAGTTCAAGCAATCCATGCCAACAACGGTCAAGGAGTTTTTCTTGATAGAACAAATCACCGCAACTATACCCACACAATGTCAACTCGGGAAAGACGCACACTGCAACATGCTCTGACTCGCACTGCCGCCAGAGTGCCCCGATATTTTCACTATTTCGATCGACATCCGCCAGAGTTAGTGGCGGCACAACAGCAGCAACGCGAACCAGTCCGGCAATCATGGCAGTACATCCATCCGTGAAACTTGCGTTTTTTCGTTTACTTTTGCGCGCAATGATTCAAAAGGGACGCCATGCATGCTCCCGCTTGGAGGGAGCACAGATGCGACCATGTCATACAGTATCGGTGTCATCGCAACGAGATATCCCGCGTATGAACTTTTTTCAACCGAGTCGCCAACGCCCAGTTTATCCTGTGGCAGTGAAACGATCCCAGCAAGGACAACGCTCAACACAACGGCGCTTTTCGTCAACGCCAAAATACCGCCCGTAATTCGTCCCCCAGTTCGCCCAGCGCCCACCATCGAAAAACGGTGCAATAGGCTGCTGAGAATATTCAGGGTTGCCCACACGCTTAGAAAAATAACCACAAACGCTATCGTTTGATTGAGCGACACGTCCGTATTACGGGTAAATTGATCTTGTAAGAGTTCCGCCAAACGCGTGCCAAATAATCGCCCCGCCACAAAGGCAAGTATCAGCGACAGGAGACTGACCAATTCGCGCCACACTCCGGCAAGAATCCCCTTAATGGCAGCAAAGAGAAAGATGACGCCGAGAATAAAGTCAATCGTTTCGATGTTCACCCAAGAACCTCTTTCACAATACGGTTCACCAACCCACCATCAGCTTTGCCTTTTACCTGAGGCATGAGGATTTTCATAACGGCTCCCATGTCTTTGGCTCCAGTTGCTCCGCATTGTGCAACAGCTGTTTGTACGATAGCGCGAACTTCCTCTTCATCCATCTGCTTCGGTAAATAGCGCGAAATAATAGCAAGCCCTGAGCGCTCCTTTTCCACTAAATCATCACGCCCGGCAGCGAGAAACTGTTCGATAGAATCGCGCCTTTTTTTGGCTGAAGACTGAATAACCGCAATTGCCTCTTCGTCTGAAATCCCGACTTCACGTTTTTGATTATTCACTTCAAAATCTTTGAGTGCCGCCATCAAAAACCGGAGCGTTTCTACTGTTTCTTTCTCACGAGCCTTCATCGCATCTTTAATATCGCTATTGATTTGTTCTTTAATATCCATAAAAAGCCTCCAAAGATTTTCTTCGTAGTCAAATGAAGTATACCATAACAGCACGTGCGGTACATATCATCCTGCTGGCCAACTCATTGCTCGCCCCGCGAGGAGGTGCAAGTGGACATGGTACACTTCTTGCCCACCATCACGATTCGCATTAAACACCAGTCGATACCCCTTTTCCGCAAACCCCAGTGTTCGCGCTATTTGCCCCGCCACAACAAGCAATTTTCCCGCAATTAAAGCATCTTCCGTGGTGGTAAGATCCGCTACGGTTGCAATATGGTGCTTAGGGATAATCAGGATATGGTACGGTGCCGTCGGGTGAATATCGTGAAAAGCAAGGATCTCCTCATCCTCATAGACACGGTTACAAGGGATGGATCCCGCAATAATCTTACAAAAAATACAATCGCTCATACTACCCCCTTATCCAAGTCGAATCAGCACTGCTCCTACCACAATCAGCAGCGCACTCATGATTCTTTTTATACCAAAGGTTTCACGAAATATAAAGAAACCAAGTGCTACACCAAACAAAGTGCTTACCTGACGAAGCGCCGCGGCATAACTCGCTGGCATTTCCACTAACCCGCTACGGAAGGTAATAAAAGATACCATCATCGCGATCCCTCCGAACATCGCAATGGTTGGTTTTTCCTGTAATTCGCGCACCACGCGGCCAAATCCATTCGAAACCACCATCCAGATACAGTGGAATACCAGCATAAACAAACAGACATCAAAAGTGTACGCCGCAATAGCACCGTTCCCCACCCCCACTTTATCGGCTATAGCACCAAACGAGTAGACGAAGGCGGCAAGCAGCGCCATCAACACTCCATTATGGCGAATATTCCCTTGCACAAAGGTGCGCCAATGGAGACGGAATGTCCCTGTCTGAATCGTGACGGCTCCGTACAGGAGCAAACAAATGCCGCCAAAACCAATGAGGCTGACGTGTTCACCAAGGAAAAAATAACTCCAAATAGCAATATATATCGGTGCCGTAATCGTCAGCGGGTACACCTGAGAAAGATCACCCTGTCCATAGGCTAACGCCACACAGTATTGATAAAGAAAGAAGAAAAACCCCGAAACCAACGCCGCCAGTACAATAGGAATATGAAACACTTGCGATGTTTCACCAACCCACAATGTATGGCCACCCATCAATACAACCGCGACAACCATCATTAAAAGAATAGCACTCGGTTTATGATTTGCCCCTTTTAAAAACGTGTTCCAAAGTACATGCGATAATGCGCTCGCAATAATTAAGAAAAAACCATTTATGCTCATGACTCGTTTTTTGTCCTTTTTATTTTCCAGAAAATATCCTAAAGTCTGGGGCATTGGTGCGCAAGCGCATGCTAACAGCCTTTACCTAGCTCAAACAGTGAACCTGCCCAAAGGAGCCAATATGCAGCAAGATATTTCATCATCCATGGAAGACTACCTTGAGGCAATTTACACCCTCACGCAACGAGACCACGTTGCACGAACACGAGATATTGCCAAAAACCTCAATGTTAAAATGCCCTCGGTCACTTCAGCGCTCAAAAAACTTTCCGAACATGGTTTGGTAAACTATGACCCTTACCAATACATTACACTCACTGACCAAGGGGAAAAACTTGCCAAACAAACCCTTCAAAAGCATCGTGCTCTCACTATATTTTTTCAGAGAGTAGTTGCGCTGAACGAAGAAATGGCGAGTCGCCTCGCCTGTCAACTTGAGCACCATATCGACATGAAAACGCTGGATAAATTTCGCAAAGCAACCCCTGCCGAGGAGTCGTAATGCTCGATATTTTTTCAGGATTGATCCTTGGTGGATTTCTCATTTTTCTTTTCTATCGGCTGAAGCCCACTAAAAAGCGTGATCAAGTTCGGGAATTTCCGCCACGCTGCGACGTGTCACAATAACCTCTTGATCGGTCGCCAAGTCGATTTCAATTGGTTCTGAAAGACGGCGGAGTTGATTGTCGTAAAACAGCCGTACAACAGGGGAGAGCTTATTCGCTGGGTTCGACTTCACCACCGTACCGATATACCCCTTATAGCGCCCTTCGTGCACTTGTAGGTTTGATCCAACCGGAAACACTTTCAATAATTTCAAAAAAATATCCAGATACACCGGATGGAAATGACTATACATCCGGTTGGTCATCACTAAAGCCGCATCAAGGTAACTGAGCGGACGCGGCACGTTGGGGCGCACACTGGTAAGGTTGTCAAACACATTAGCAATACTCAAAATTTCTGCCAAATGGAAAATTCCACCACTTTGCTGCTTTTCAACCGCCATACTCCAAACCGTCTTATTGCCGGTCAAACGGTGCGGATAGCCAGTGCCATCATGATGTTCATGGTGTTGCGTAGCAATCAGAATAACCCGTGTTTTTTGAGCCATTTTCGGATTACTCAACAGGATTTTCCGCCCTAATAATGGATGCGAATGAACCAATTGTCGGTCTTGGGGCGATAGGTCGCGCACATGCCGATTCAGAATATCTGAGGGAACAACGATTTTACCAATATCATGCAGCATAGCGCCAAGCGCTAGTTCGTCGAGGTGTTTCTGAGGCAAATTCAACTCTTTGGACACCGCTAACGACATAACGGCAACATCAATCGAATGCTGAAACTGCCCCATATCATGGGTTTTCAAGCTATTGATGGCTATACCAGCTGGCGAATTGGCGATTTCATCAATCAACGTCACGACATAATCCTGCATTTGCCCAAACACCTGAGTGTTGCGCATAAAGGTGTTAAAACGTTGATCGTCAAGCGCTGCGTCAAGTGAGCACTTCAGATTTTTCTGTACCGCACCGACCGTGTTTTCTACGGAGTTGAATACCTTTTGTACCGCCTGAGTACCACGCCGATGTACTTCAGCACTGATCGTTGAATCAATGTCAATATCGGCCGTTTCGCTATCATCAATAACAACGTACGCAATTTTTATCGCCTTCAGCGCCTGAATATAGCGATCGGTTAATATTACACCGCGATTCAGCATCGTCTGCCCATCGCCATCAATACGCTCACCTAACTTCATCCCTCTTTCGAGCAACTCAACCGGAACCATTCGCATGGTTATATATCTCCTCAGTTATCTTCCTACAGGTTCCCCTGTATATGGGTCACAGAAATTCGGATCGTATTCATGCAGTAAATCGAGCACAAACTGGCGATTGCGATAGTCAACATGCGGGATGCGCAATTCAGGCACATCTACCGCCCAAGAGCCATAAAACACTATATCGATATCAATTTCGCGCGGACCCCACGGGAACGTTTCCTGACGTCCAACCTGCTGTTCGACCTGCTTCGCTCGTGCCAGTAACTCTAGCGGCAATAGGGGTGTAACGATCACCATAAGCTGATTCAAAAAAGGTGCCTGATCAACTACCCCATACGGTTCTGTTTCGTGAAGTGGCGACAGATAATGAACCCGCACACACTCAGGCCACGCAGCAATAGCAGTAGTTGCCGCCGCAAGAAAATCTTGACGAGGCTCAATATTCGAACCAAGCACAAGAAAAACCAGTGTTTCTGTGGCTTCAGCCTTTGTTTTTCGGGTCATGCTCATGAAACTCTACATCAATAATGGTTTTCCGCGCCTCGTCCCGACCCGAAGTATGCGGGTGATGTGCCGACCGTTTGCGTATTGCCGTATGCCAATACGCTTCAATAAAGCTTCGGAAAAAACTGCGCGATACCGGAAATATCAGTGCAAGCCCCATGGCATCGGTGACAAATCCTGGAGTAAGCAGCATCGCGCCTCCAGCAAAAATCATTAAACCTTCGACCAGCTCACCGGCAGGCATAACCCCTTGGGCAAGCGATGTCTGAATCCGTAACACTACAGCAATCCCTTCACGCCGCGCATAATAAGAACCAACCATAGCCGTTATAATAACAATGGCAATCGTATTAAAAATACCAATATGGCTTCCAACGTGTATTAAGACCGCAAGCTCAATGAGCGGTACAAGGACAAAGAGCAAGAATAGTGGCAAGATCATCTCCTTTTTTAGTATCGAGATAGCTTTGCAAAATCTCCCGTGCGGCCAGCGAATCAATGGCCTGCTTCCGTTTCTGGCGCGAGAGATCGGCAACTTGAATCAAGAAATCAGTATTATTTTTCGTACTATATCGCTCATCAACCCCGATAAATGGGACACCAAGGATTTCGCGTAACGAGAGGGCTTCCTCGATAATCTCACGACATTTTGGCGTCGGAGATCCATCACGTGAGTCGTAAGGCAGCCCGACGACCACCAAAACCGGCTGATACTCTAGGCAGTATTTTTTGAGGCGGTGCACCGCCTGCTGATAGTCTCGCCGCTCCACCATTGTCAGTGACGATGCCATTTGCTGCCGACTGTCCGACACCGCAACGCCAATCCGCTTTGTCCCGATATCAAGTGCCAGAATGCGACTCATCGTCACCCCATAATGCCTGATAAAATGCAGCCATTTTTATTTCATACCCATTTAAGACTGGTTCGTACAATGTGCGTGGCGCACTTAAATAGTGCTGACGCGTAAACCCACCAAAATCGTGCGGGTAAAGATAGTGTGATTCTCCCCGTTTTGCACCATTTTTTAACGCCGAGGGAACATTTAATACTCCACGAGTCCGCACATCATTGAGCGCGGCATCAATGGCAAGATACGCAGAATTGGATTTAGGAGAGAGGGCGAGATAAAGCGTCATTTGTGCTAACGGTATCCGCGCTTCTGGCATGCCGATAGTGGCAACAATATCAAGCGTAGCTGCGGCCATAGTCAGCGCATTCGGTGCCGCATTACCGATATCTTCCGCTGCCAGAATAGCCAGACGCCGTGCAATAAACATGGGATCTTCGCCAGCTTCCAGCATCACCGCAAGGTAATAAATTGCGGCGTCGGGATCTGAACCTCGAACGGATTTAATAAAAGCGCTAATATAATCATAATGATTATCGCTATTTTTATCATAACGGATAGCTTTGCGCGAAGAGGCCGCCTCGGCATGGATCAGCTCCACTGGCTGACCTAACCCAGCAACTAATGCCGCTCCTTCCAGCAAGTTCAGCGCGCGCCGCCCATCACCAGATGAGAGCTGAATGATGGCATTCGTTGCTTCATCTGATACGGTAGTTTTGAGCATTGCCGCTCCGCGTTGCAGCAATACAGCGATGTCATGATCTTGTAATGGTTGAAGTTCAAAAAGAAATGTGCGCGAGAGCAATGCAGGAACAAGCGCAAAAGAAGGGTTTTGCGTAGATGCCCCAAGTAACAAAATACCTCCAGACTCAACCTCTGGCAGGAGCGCGTCTTGCTGAAGCTTGTTAAAGCGATGAATTTCATCAATAAAAACCAGCGTTCTTTGCCCCTGAAATCGGCGCAACTGCCGTGCTTCATCGCACACTTTTTTTATTTCTGGCGTACCGGAGTTTACCGCATTGAGGCTGACAAAGTGACTCCCTGTGCGCTGACTGATAATATGTGCCAGCGTGGTTTTTCCTGTACCGGGCGGGCCGAACAAGATTGCACTTACCAATCGATCATGCTCCACCATGACACGCAGCAGTCCTCCAACCTGAAGAAGGTGCTGCTGCCCCACAAAACCATCAAAGTCGTTAGGGCGCATCCGTACTGCAAGTGGAATCGTGTGTGTCGGCTCAAACAGCGACGATTGTTCCATACGCGCCTAGATTCCCTGCTTGCATGTCGTCAAATCAAAGCACATCAAGAGCGCATGAAACGGGCGCAGAATGTTATTCACCAGCTAATAGCTCCTGCAACAACGTATTCACTAGCGCAGGGTTCCCTTTTCCCTTTGTAGCCTTCATAGTCTGTCCAACAAGGAATCCCATAACTTTCTGCTCGCCTGCGCGATATTGAGCAACTGGCCCAGGATTATCCGCTAAAACTTTTTCGATAGAGCTCCGTAAAGCTCCTTCGTCACTCACTTGTACCAGCCCTTTTTCTTCAACGATTATTTTCGGATCACGAGGGTTTCGGCAAAGCTCTTCAAAAACTTCTTTCGCGATCTTGCCGCTGATAACCCCTTCTTCAATGAGCTTTACCAATCCAGCGATATGCACAGGCAAAATGGAACATTCAGCAGCAGTTTGCTTCCGCTCACTCAAGACACGCAAGACATCACTCATAACCCAGTTTGCAATCGGCTTTGGGCTCTTATGCACCAGCACGGCAGCCTCAAAATAATTAGCCAACCCTTTATCGGCGGTGAGCACAGCCGCATCATAGTGCGGCAATCCATAGTCGGTTTCAAACCGAGCGCGTTTTGCATCGGGCAGTTCTGGTAAGTTGCGACGCAAATCATCGATCCATGATTCACTTAACTGCACGGGGACAAGATCTGGGTCAGCAAAGTACCGATAATCGTGCGCTTCTTCTTTCCCACGCATAGAACGAGTGGTATTGGTTTCGGGGTCATACAGGCGAGTTTCCTGAATCACCCGCCCACCTTCATTGAGAATTTGTGTTTGTCGTTTAATTTCGTATTCAATAGCACGGACGATATAACGGAACGAATTCATGTTTTTTATTTCGGCGCGCGTTCCATATTCTGCCTGACCAAATGGACGCAGCGAAATATTCACGTCACACCGCAGTGATCCTTCTTCCATATTACAGTCACACACTTCGGTGTATTCCAGAATCGACTTAATCTTTTCGAGGAAGATGCGCACTTCTTCAGCACTACGCAAATCAGGTTGCGTGACGATCTCCATAAGTGGCGTTCCCGCGCGATTCAAATCGACATAGGAACTTCCCGGTTGACCAATGCTGGCTCCATGTACGAGCTTTCCTGCGTCTTCTTCCATATGGATCCGCTCGATGGCAATATCACGTGTGGAGCCATCCGGCAGTGTAATCGGAACCACGCCATTGCCAACGATAGGGTATTCGAATTGCGATATTTGATATCCCTTAGGCAGATCAGGATAAAAGTAATTTTTGCGCGCAAATTGAGAGTAGGGATTGATTGTCGCCTGCATAGCAAGACCGGTTTTAACCGCACATTCAACAACTTTGCGGTTGAGCACTGGCAACGTTCCCGGCATGGCAAGACAAACTGGACAGGTGTTGGCGTTCGGCGAACTTCCAAAGCGCGTGCTGCACCCACAAAAAATTTTCGTTTGACTCATTACTTGAGCATGAATCTCAAGCCCGATAACCACTTCATACTGCATCTAGAAATTCTCCTCATCATAGCAGAAATAGTAGAATACTCTCAATTATAGCCGCACTACGTAGAGCCAATAGTGCCACACGGCCTAGTCATTCTGTTCAGATTTTGTCTTGCGTTGTTTTTTGGTATCCTGCGGTCGACTCATACCGCCTAAACGTTCAGATTCATCCTTCGTAAGAGCGCCTAAGAAAAGCATCCCATAAAGAATGATTCCGACGGCAACTATACCAAGCACGAGCATAAGAAACGTCCACATGTTTCACTCCTGTTTCAAGAAGAGTTTGCCTTGGACTCCATCGCCTGCGTAAAACAAACAAGCCGGAACCCATGTAAGGTTCCGGCTCAGAGTACTACAAAATGCTATATGGAGAAGATAAAAATTTCGTATGGCGCCCCCGGCATGATTCGAACATGCAACCAACGGATTCGTAGTCCGGTACTCTATCCAATTGAGCTACGGAGGCTGAACGAGGAGGGACTTTACTAAAACACTTTCACGATTGCAAGCAATTTTTGCTTTAGCGCAAGAATGCTAGAGGATTTTCTCGAAAATCTATTGTAGAAGCATGAGTTACTGTCGCAAGTTTTTTTCGCGCCCAGCGCAAATCAATTTGCCGCATATTAAAAAGCTGCTCCTGCTCGCCATAATACACAAAATCTTCGAAGATAAATGCGAACTCGCCTCGCTGCCCCAGCGAAAAATCGACGACTTCTTGTGAGCGAAAAATATCAGAAAGATTGCCACTTTTCTGTAATTCTAATTCGATACCCAATAAATCCCCTTTATCAAACTCCAGCCCGATCCGCAATGATGGCATTTCGCTTTGGTTTGGCTGAGACGTTTGCAAACCAGACGGGCCAAATGCAGGCCATTGCGGCTCGCTGCTCCATGCCGTCGTGCACAATAAAATAAGCACAAAAATAATATATCGCGATAAATAGTTACGCATACCACTGGCCATTACGTAACCCGCAACCGAGGCGCCAATTCAATCAATTCGCGCGTATACTCACTAGCAGGACTAGAAAATATTGTATGACAATTTCCTGATTCAATCACTTTCCCATGACGGAGCACAACAAGTTCTGCACAAAATTTTTCGGCAAGCAATAAGTTGTGCGTTATAAAAATAAATTGCGTCTTGGTTGATGCGGTAATATCAGAAAGGAGATTCATAATTTGCGCCTGAACTGAAACGTCGAGCGAACTCGTACATTCATCGGCAATAATAATCTGCGGCTTTACACTCAGTGCTCGGGCAATAGTAATCCGTTGCCGCTGCCCCCCACTGAACTGGTGCGGATAGCGATAGGCATCATCTTCACGTAAGCCCACAAGCCGTAATAATTCTCCTGCTACCCCAATCCGCTCGGTGCGCCTCAAAGAGGAAGCAACATGCAGCGGCTCGGTAATACTTTCCCAAATCGCCATGCGAGGATTCAAACTTGTATGCGGATCCTGAAAAACCATTTGGATTTTGGAGCGAAATTCCTTCCAATGTGCTTGAGAATAGTGAGTACGGTCAACTCCATCTATCACCACCGTCCCATGAACCTTTGGTTCGATACCTGCAATCACCCGCGCAAGGGTTGATTTCCCACTACCTGATTCTCCAATAACACCAAGATTGCCATTTCCTTGATAGTGTAGCGATACCTTCTGCAGCGCAGAGGTTTTCTTCCCTCCACCGAGTGGATATTCGACACAGATATCATGAAGCTCTATCTGCATACGTCACCATGTCGCAATGGAAAGTGGCACTCGTAGCCACATTCAACCGTCCCACTCCATTCAGGAACTTCAACATGGCAACGCGGTTGTGCCACTGGACAGCGCGGAGCAAAAGCACACCCTGACAGTCCATTTAAATTACGTGGAGGAACCCCACATATAGACACAAATTGATCGGAAAACATCCGTTCTGGCAAGCAATTTAATAATGACTTGGTATATGGATGCAGAGGTTGCTTCACCACATGGTCGAGCGCACCCGCTTCGATGATCCTCCCGGCATACATCACCAAAAGCACCTCCGAAATTTGGGACGCCAGCGCAATATCGTGGGTAATAAACAATAACGAAAGGTTTTTCTCTTCAATTATTTGTTGAAAAAGCCGCATGACTTTCCACTGTACCGCAACATCAAGTGCTGTTGTCGGCTCATCAGCAATAATCAACTGCGGCTGTGATGCTAGTGCCATAGCGATCATCACACGTTGACGCATCCCACCTGAAAGTTCATGTGGAAATTGGTCATAACGCCACTCAGGATTGTCTATGCCAACTTGCCCCAGCAGGGTAATACCGAATTGTCGTCGTTCTTTCACACGTAATGACTCTTCTAACGCCACTCGCTCCGTTATCTGATATCCAACACGAAAGCAAGGATTCAGCGACGTCATCGGCTCTTGAAATACCATCGCCATGTGGCGTGTACGCTCACGAGTCGACAGGGTATCCAACGGTTTCCCATTAAACGCCATCGAACCAGTCGCTTTCAGTGTATGCGGTAACAATCCCATAATGGCTTTTGCAGTAAGCGATTTCCCTGAGCCAGATTCTCCGATAAGCGCAACGATTTTCCCAGCAGGCACGTGAAAATGGACACCACGCACCAGCACGTTTTCGCCTGAGTGAATAACAAGATTATCGACTGTCAGACCATGCTTCATACTATTTCAAGGCTTTGTTCAAGTTTTTGGAGATGTAAGTACAGCTCGCGACTTATCCATGCATCGGTTGCCGCATACACCAGTTGAGTATGATCGAGTTTTTTTCTACCCCAATTAGAGCACTGTGCTTTTTTAGATATTTTCATCCCAAGTAACAATGCCGCCAAGGTTCGCAATCCAGTATTTTTAATATGTAAACGTGCAGCAACACCACCAAGATCAACAAAACCGGCTGCTGCAAATGGTGAAAGTTCTTGAAGCTTTTTTTACGTCGAAATCGAGGGCTGCACCTGCCTTGATAATTGAAGAATCGCTAAAGATTCGCTTTAATCCTTCAGGTAACGCCATATGTGTCAACTGAAACAAATACACGGCATCGCTGGTTGCAATTTGCACCAATGAAGGGAGAAACGACTGTCCCTTGCGAAAGGTTGGTTTCGTCTCTGTATCAAACCCCAATAAAGCTTCACGCGCAATGAGCTCACAAACCCGTTCTGCTTCGCGCGAATCGCTGATCAAATGAATAAAGCCATTATAATGCGTCACAGGAAGATGCTGTATAGCCTCTTTTTCGATAAATGTTGGATAGGGGAGATCTGGTGGCACATGCAAACGGGAACGCATGCATTACGCTTTCTGCGCGAGCAACTTTGGCGACAAAAACGCAACCATTCGCCCAGGATCATTAATAGCACTCCATGATGCTACGGGAAATTCAATAACGAAAAGACCGCTGGTAGGGAGGTTGTCGATTGCCGCATCACTCAGAGCGTTTGCAAAATACGTTAAGCCGGGATTGTGTGCGATAACAAGTACGCTCGACTGTGTTTCTGGAAGTTTTTGGATCGCATGCAAGAGCGTTGGTACACCGGCATTATATAGGTCGCGAGTAATTATAATGGTAGCGTGTTGCGGGTTGCACGCTGGCAGAAAAGCAGCAAGGGTCTCCACTGTTCTTCGTGCTGAGCTGCATAACACCACATCAGGAAGCCACTTGTGCGACTGAAGCGCCGCCGCCATAACGTCACGGTCATTTCTCCCACGCTCATTGAGCGGCCGATCCCAATCATTCATGCCCAATTCGCCCAGACTTGCTTTTGCGTGACGCAGCAATATTACCTGCTTCATAGTACCTCCACTACCGATTATCCATTATTGCGGTTATTTACCAATACAAAAATCACTAAAAAGCATATCAAGAATGTCGTCATGCACAATTTCCCCAGCAAGCTCTTGAAGCGCTGAAAGTGCATGTTGTATATCCATAGCGACGATTTCATGCCCGTTCCCGTCACGCATTCCTTGCTCGGCACATGCTAAAGAGTCTTCACACCGTAATAAAGATTCCCGTTGCCGGGCACGACTGACCAATGGCGGCTCACTGGAAAAGGCAGTCACACCGAGTTGTGCGATAATTTCTTTCTCTAATACGGAAAGATCATCGTCATGTTTCACACTAAGCAGTACTGGAGCAGGCCAATCTGCTGGCAACAAGGAAACATCAAATACAACGGATAAATCGGCTTTATTCAATACTGGAAGCACCCGACATCCATCAACGAGATCGATAACCTCTTGATCGGCAACGTCAAAAGGGCGTGAACCGTCCAGCATGACTATTACCACATCAGCGATAGAAACAGCACTCCGTGAGCGGTCGATTCCACAACGTTCCACCTCATCATCGGTAGCACGAATACCTGCAGTATCAAGCAATTGGATTGGAATTCCATGAAGTGAAATATCATGCGTAACCACATCGCGAGTCGTCCCTGGAATGGACGTAACAATAGCTCGCTCCATTTGCGCAAATGCGTTCAGTAAGCTGGATTTTCCAACATTTGGCTTGCCGATAATGGCTACTTTAGCTCCGGCACGCAAAAGGCCACCCATAACAGATCCCGCCAACATTGCATTAATTTGTAAGCGAATACTGGCAATTCGGCCTATCAATTGAGCGGTATCATCAGGTGAAATATCTTCATCGGGAAAGTCGATTGATGCGGCAATATGTGCCGCAAGTGAAATCAACTCAATGCGAAAATCTTCTATTCGCTGACGCAATTTCCCTTGCATAATATCGCTCGCAATGCGCTGAGCTTCGGGTGTACGCGAAACTATGAGATCCTGAATTCCTTCTGCCTGCGTCAAATCAATCCTGCCATTCAGGAATGCACGGCGTGTAAATTCACCTGGATCTGCTAAGCGACAGAATCTCAGTACGCTCTCTAGCACAAGCGATGCAACAACAGTCCCGCCATGACACTGAATTTCGACTACATCTTCACCGGTGAAGGAATGCGGAGCCGGCATAGCGACAACCAACACTTCATCAAGCGATACCGTATCGTCTACAAATAAACCATAATGCAGGTAGCGAGGACGAAAATCCCCCAAAGGCACTCCCTTGGGGGTACGAAAAAATCTTTGTGCTACCGATAAGGACTGTGCACCACTGAGACGAATTACCGCGATAGCTCCAACTCCGGTCGGAGTAGCCAGTGCGGCAATCGTGTCAGAAAAATACGCTCGGCTCATTCTATGAGTGCCCCGCCAGCCTCGTCAGTAGTTTCTTCTTCTGAAGCCTGCGTAATCGCAACGCCGATGAGACGGTCATCGTCGGAAAGATCTACTAAACGAACACCTTGCGTATTGCGACCGATAATCCGTATCGCATCAGCGCGAAGCCGGATAATTTTCCCTGACTTGCTCAGCAACATAACTTCATCTTCGTCACACACCTGAACAACGCCCATTACAAGCCCATTTTTGCGCGTTGTTTTAATGGTCAGCGTGCCTTTACCGCCACGCGTCTGTAGACGATAATCTGACGTTTCCGTCCGTTTACCGTAGCCTAAATCGGTTATAGTGAGAACATACGAAGCATTTGAGACAATATCAGCACATACAACGTAATCAGTAGTATCAAGGTTAATACCACGTACTCCCCGTGTCACTCGACCGGTTGAGCGCACATCATCTTCAGTAAATTGAATACTCGCACCAAAACGAGTGGCTATCATGATTGAGCTATTTCCTTCCGTTACCATAACTTTAATAAGTTGGTCATCAGGATCAAGAATGATCGCCTGCACCCCTTTTTTGCGGATATTAGAGTATGCCGAAAGGACAGTTTTCTTCACCAATCCATTGCGAGTCGCAAACAAAAGAAACTGATCATCGGTGAATTCACGTACCGGGAAAACAGTGCTAATTTTTTCATCTTTTTCAAATTCAACGAAATTGACAATTGCCTTCCCGCGCGCATTTCGAGCCATTTCTGGCACTTGGTACGCTTTCAACCAATACACCTGTCCGCGATCAGAAAATATCATGAGATAATCATGATTTGAGCAAACAAAAATATCTTTCACATAATCGCCATCTTTAATATCTAGGCCAATTTTCCCTTTACCACCGCGGTGTTGAATGCGGTATACATTCGATGGCGTACGTTTAATATATCCTTCATTCGTTAAGGTTATTACAACCTCTTCGTCAGGGATAAGATCTTCAATGTCAATGGCATCTTCCGCATCAACGATTACGGAGCGACGCTCGTTGGAATAGAGTGCGCGTATCTCGGACAATTCTTCACGAATAATTCCTTTAATTCGTGCTGTTGACCCTAGTATGTCGCGTAAATCAGCAATCAACGCCAACACTTCTTCATACTCTTTAATCAATTTTTCCGTTTCAAGCCCTGTCAAACGCTGCAAACGCATCTCAAGAATAGCCTGAGCTTGCTCATCGCTAAAATCAAATTGTGTAATTAAACCATCTTTTGCTTCACGACCAGTCGCACTACTACGAATCAGCTCGATCACAGCATCAAGGTTCTCAATGGCCTTTTTTAATCCCTCAAGGATATGCGCCCGCTTTAGCGCATGACCTAAATCAAATCGTGTGCGCGCAACAATTATTTCGCGACGATGCTCAAGAAAATGATTCAGCATATCAGCGAGCGGTAACACTTGAGGTGAGTTATTAACTAATGCCAGATTAATAATACCGAAAGTCGACTCCATCGGCGTGAATTTGAACAGCTGATTAAGAATCGTCTCTGCGGACTCCCCTTTTTTCAGCTCAATCACAACGCGCATTCCATCGCGATCCGATTCATCGCGTAAATCTGAAATCCCTTCGATACGCTTTTCCTTAACCAATTCGACAATCTTTTCTAATAAGCGTGCTTTATTAACCTGATAGGGCAATTCAGTAACAAATATTGTATTTTTGCCGTTTTTTCCTTCTTCAATGACCGCACGAGCGCGAACCTTAATTCTGCCTCGTCCAGTTGTATAGGCGTCATATATCCCTTGACGACCACAAATAATTCCAGCCGTAGGGAAGTCAGGCCCCTTCACATGCTCCATCAGGTCTGACACAGTTGCATTGGGATTCTCTATCAAGGTTACTAAAGCATCGACAATTTCACCAAGATTGTGCGGCGGAATATTCGTTGCCATACCAACCGCGATACCACTAGAACCGTTAATGAGAAGATTGGGGATGCGCGCAGGAAGAACCTTAGGTTCTTTCAGAGATTCATCGTAATTCGGACCGAATTCTACCGTTTCTTTGTCAATATCTCTGAGAAGCTCATCGGCAATCCGTTGTAAACGCACTTCAGTGTAACGCATGGCAGCAGCACTATCACCATCTACCGAACCAAAGTTCCCCTGACCATCGACCAGAGGATAGCGCAAACTAAAATCTTGCACCATACGAACAATGGTATCATAAACGGCGGTATCACCATGAGGGTGATACTTACCAATAACGTCACCAACAATACGGGCAGATTTCTTATATGGCTTATTGTGCATTACGCCAAGTTCATGCATCGCATACAAGACCCTGCGATGGACTGGCTTTAATCCATCACGCACATCAGGCAATGCACGACCAACAATGACACTCATTGCGTAATCGATATAAGCGCTTTCCATTTCGTTTTTTATATCGACTTTAAGAACATTTTCAGGAAAAAGAATCTCTTCCATGTAAAAACCTTTCTTCATACGATGTTATCGCGCTTGTTAACACACGTTTATACAACGCTAAAACACACATACTATATCATAATCGCTATAAGGATTGTCGGAGATTTTTCGAAATATATTTCACTATCGGGCATTGCTGTTTGCAAATATCACAACGCACGAACCCCCGGGGATGCCAGAAGACATTGCCGGGGGTTCGTGTTGCTCAGTGTGAGCTGTATTTATTTTGATTTTCAGTAAAATAAAAAGTCTGGCGCTGACCTATTTTCCCAGGATAACCCAAGTATCTTCGGCGGTGCAGAGCTTAACTTCCGTGTTCGGGATGGGAACGGGTGTGACCTCTGCCCTATCGGCACCAGACAAACTGTGTTTACATGTTTGCGAATCGAATAGAGTGTTGTTGTGTGCAAGTAGTAATCGTTCTGTTAGAAAGCCCATCATCAAAAAATGCACCAAACGAGGTCCTAAATCTAAAAAGTTCAATGGAGTTATTAGTACTGGTCAGCTGAAGGTATTACTACCATTACACTCCCAGCCTATCAACCACGTAGTCTACATGGACTCTCATGGGGATACTTAATCTTGAGGCTGGCTTCCCGCTTAGATGCTTTCAGCGGTTATCCGTTCCAAACATAGCTACCCAGCTGTGCCTCTGGCGAGACAACTGGTGCACTAGAGGTTTGTCCATCCCGGTCCTCTCGTACTAGGGACAGACCCTCGCAAGTATCCTACGACCACAGCAGATAGGGACCGAACTGTCTCACGACGTTCTGAACCCAGCTCGCGTACCGCTTTAAATGGCGAACAGCCATACCCTTGGGACCTGCTCCAGCCCCAGGATGCGATGAGCCGACATCGAGGTGCCAAACCTCCCCGTCGATGTGAACTCTTGGGGGAGATAAGCCTGTTATCCCCGGCGTACCTTTTATCCGTTGAGCGATGGCCCTTCCACGCGGGACCACCGGATCACTTTGACCTACTTTCGTACCTGCTCGACTTGTTGGTCTCGCAGTTAAGCTTCCTTCTGCCAATACACTCTGCGGACGATTTCCGACCGTCCTGAGGAAACCTTCGCGCGCCTCCGTTACTCTTTCGGAGGCGACCGCCCCAGTC